>JAJZPJ010000211.1 GCA_021811225.1 Pseudomonadota bacterium | reverse complement strand
CAGACCTGCCCGATCATGACCCGTCCGAAGAACGACACCTTCCTGCGCGCCTTGCTGCGCCAGCCGGTCGACTACACGCCGGTGTGGCTGATGCGTCAGGCCGGCCGCTACCTGCCCGAATATTGCGAGACGCGCCGCCGCGCCGGCAGCTTCCTCGACCTGTGCAAGAGCCCCAACCTGGCCTGCGAGGTGACGCTGCAGCCCCTGGCGCGCTTCGATCTCGACGCCGCGATCCTGTTCTCGGACATCCTCACCGTGCCCGACGCGATGGGCCTGGGCCTTTATTTCGCCGACGGCGAGGGGCCGAAGTTCGAGCGGCCGCTGCGCGAAGAGTGGGAGATCCGCGCGCTGGCCGCACCCGACCCCTACGACCGCCTGCGCTACGTGATGGACGCGGTGGTCGAGATCCGCCGCGCCCTGGACAACTCGGTGCCGCTGATCGGCTTCTCCGGCAGCCCCTTCACGCTCGCCTGCTACATGATCGAGGGCGGCGCCTCGGAAGACTTCCGCCGCGTCAAGACCATGCTCTACGATAGACCCGACCTGCTCCACCATGTGCTGGAGGTGACCGCGCAAGCGGTGACCGCTTATCTCAACGCCCAGATCGAATCCGGCGCCCAGGCGGTGATGATTTTCGATACCTGGGGCGGCGCGCTCTCCTCCCGCGCCTACCGGGAATTCTCCCTGGCCTATCTCCAGCGCATCGTTGCCGGGCTGATCCGGGAGAAGGACGGCAGCGTCGTGCCGAGCATCGTGTTTACCAAGGGCGGCGGCCAGTGGCTGGAGGACATCGCCGCGATCGGCTGCGATGCCGTCGGGCTCGACTGGACCTCCAGCCTCGGGCAATCGCGCCGGCGCGTCGCCGATCGCGTCGCGCTGCAGGGCAACCTCGATCCGGTCGCGCTGTTCGCCACGCCCGAGGCGGTGGCGCTCGAAGCCCGCCGCGTGCTCGACGACTTTCATGCCGCCGGGCCGGGCGGCGGCCATGTCTTCAACCTGGGCCACGGCATTTCGCAATTCACGTCGCCCGATACCGTCGCGGCCCTGGTCGCCGCGGTGCACGAGCACAGCCGGAAATTGTACACAAAGCCCTGATCCCGGGCCTGTCGAAAGGGTGCGGCGCAGCAACGATCGGGTTTCAACGGTTTGACTTATGCACAGAAACGTGCATTTCCGGGTCGTCGGCCCAGATGCCAGGCCCCGCCTCATTGTCGCCCGTATTGCATTGATTATTAATAGATATATATCGTTACAAAAGTGCGGGCCAAGTGAATCGCTTGGCCCCGGAGACTGAGGGTCGATTTTTCCGGGAATTGCCCACATATTTATCCACAGGAAAAATAGTGCAGTCCATTCCCCTTTTCCACCAATGGATTAGCCCGCAAAGGCAAAGTTGCCTCGAAGATTTTTCGGCAACTCCCTGATCACTTAATGAACTTGCATATCCTGCGCGTTGCGCTCGACGTTCCGCTGCCCCGGTTGTTCGATTATGCGGCGGACGGCGCCACACCGGAGGACGTCGGCCGCTGCGTGCGTGTGCCCTTCGGCAGCGGCGAAAAGCTCGGCGTCATCGTCGCGCTGGCGGCAACGAGCGAACACGCCAAGCTCAAGCCGGCCGGCGAGATCCTGCGCGAACTGCCGGCCTTGCCGCCCGACTGGCTGGCCCTGGTCGAGTTCTGCAGCCGTTATTACCAGCACCCGCTGGGCGAGGTGATCGCGCTGGCGCTGCCGCCCCAGTTGCGCCGCGGCAAGCTGCCCGCCAAACGCAAGCTCAAGGCAGCAGCGGACATCGTTTCGCCCCCGCCGGTGCCGCCGGAACTCCTGCCCGAGCAGGCCGAGGCCGTCGCAGCGGTCGCCGCCGGTTTCGGCCGCTATGCCACCCACCTGCTGCACGGCGTCACCGGCAGCGGCAAGACCGAGGTGTATCTGCGCCTGATCGAGCGGATCCTGGCCCGGGGCGGGCAGGCGCTGATGCTGGTGCCCGAGATCGCGCTGACGCCGCAGTTGGAGTCGCGCGTCGCCGCCCGCTTCCCCGGCGCCGCGGTGGTCTCGGCGCACAGCGGCATGGGCGAGGCGGCGCGCTCGCGCGGCTTCATCGCGGCGCTCGAGGGCCGCGCCGACATCGTCCTGGGCACCCGGTTGTCGGTGTTTTCGCCGCTGCCCAGGCTCGGCCTGATCGTCGTCGACGAGGAGCACGACGCCTCGTTCAAGCAGCAGGAGGGTCTGCGCTACTCGGCGCGCGACGTCGCGGTGTGGCGGGCGCACCAGCGCGGCGTGCCGATCGTGCTCGGCTCGGCGACCCCCTCGCTGGAGAGCTTCTATCACGCCGGCAGCGGCCGCTATCGGCTGCTCGAACTGTCGCGCCGCGCCGTCGCCGAAGAGATGCCGACGGTGCGCGCGATCGACACCCGCCGGGAGAAGCTGCAGGACGGCATCAGCGCCGCCCTGCTGGCCGCGCTCGAAGCGCGCCTGGCGCGGGGCGAACAGAGCCTGGTGTTCCTGAACCGCCGCGGCTACGCCCCGGTGCTCGCCTGCCCGGCCTGCGGCTGGGTGAGCCGCTGCCACCGCTGCGCCGCGAACCTCGTCGTGCATCTGGCAGACCGCCGCCTGCGCTGTCACCACTGCGGTCTGGAGGGGCCCATCCCGAACCACTGTCCGGGCTGCGGCAACATCGACATCCACCCGTTCGGCCGCGGCACCCAGCGCCTGGAGGAGAGCCTCGCCGTCCGTTTTCCGGCGGCGCGCATCCTCAGGGTCGACCGCGACTCCGCCAGCACGCCGAAGAAATGGCAGGCGCTGCTGACGACGATCCATGAGGGTCGCGCCGACATTCTGGTCGGCACCCAGATGCTGGCCAAGGGCCACGATTTTCCGCGATTGACGCTGGTCGGCGTGGTCGGCGCCGACGCCGCGCTGTTCGCCGCCGACTTCCGCGCGCCCGAGCGCCTCTTCTCCCAGCTGATGCAGGTCGGCGGCAGGAGCGGGCGCGCCGCGCTGGCCGGCGAGGTGCTGATCCAAACCGAGTATCCGAGCCATCCGCTGTACCAGGCGCTGCTCGCCCACGACTACCCGAGTTTCGCCCGGGTGCAGCTGGAAGAGCGGCGCGCCGCCGGCTTCCCGCCGTTCACCTTTCAGGTGCTGCTGCGCGCCGAGGCCAAGCAGTTGGAGGATTCACTGGCCTTCCTCAAAATCGCCGCGGCGACCGCGAAGACCTTGCTGCCCGACGGGGTCAGCCTCTACGACCCGGTGCCGATGCGCCTGTATCGGATGATGGCGCTGGAGCGGGCGCAACTCTTGGCCGAGTCGGACAATCGAACGGCGCTGCAGGGATTTCTGGCGGCGTGGGTGGAGCGCTTGTATCAGCAGAAGGCGCCGCGCGATCTGCGCTGGCACATCGACGTAGACCCGCTGGAGTTCTAGTCGGCGACGTAGGGATTGCTGCGCCGCTCTTCGCCGAAGGTCGACATCGGCCCGTGTCCGGGGATGAAGGCGACGTCGTCGCCCAGCGGCCAGAGCTTGCCGCGGATCGAGCGGATCAGGGCGTCGTGGTCGCCGCGCGGAAAGTCGGTGCGGCCGATCGAGCCCTGAAACAGCACGTCGCCGACGATCGCGAGCCTAGCCTCGGCGTTGTAGAACACCACGTGTCCGGGCGTGTGGCCGGGGCAATGACGCACCTCGAGGGTGACGCGGCCGAAGCTCACCCGGTCGCCGTCGTTCAACCAGCGGTCGGGGGTGAAGGCATCGACGTGAGGGAAGCCGAACATCTTGCCCTGCTGCGGCAACTGGTCGATCCAGAAACGCTCCTCCTCTTGCGGGCCCTCCACCGGCACGCTCAGTTGCGCGGCGAGCGCGGCGGTGCCGCCGGCGTGGTCGATGTGGCCGTGGGTGAGCAGGATCTTCACGATGCGCACCTTCAGTTGCGCGGCGGTATCGACGATCAGCGGCAGGTCGCCGCCCGGATCGACGACCGCGCCTTCCCCGGTCTCTTCGCACCATAGGAGCGAACAGTTCTGCTGGAAGGGCGTGACGGGAATGACGCGGAATTTCATCATCGGCTCGTGACGACGGGGAGTGGTTGCGCGCCCGGATGTTAAGCGATTCGTGAACCACCGACAAGCCATCGGGGTCGCGGGATCGGCTGAGCCATGAACCGTTAGCCGCGATGGCTTACCATCCCGCGGGTTCATGAAGGGAAACGAAATAAACTCGCGCACGCATTATGGCGCCGTCGCCCAGGCTTTCCATTGGGCCACGGCGATCCTGGTCCTGATCGCCTTCATCTACGGGCCGGGAGGGTCGGAGCAGCGCATCTACTTGCCCGCCCGCGACTTCGACCGGCAGCTCCACGAGAGCCTGGGATTATGCGTGTTTGCGCTCGCCGCGATGCGCATACTGTGGCGGATGGTCGACGAGCGTCCGGAGCCGCCGGCGTATTCGCGCTGGATGGGCATTGCGGCGAGCGCCGTGCGAGGAGCGCTCTACCATCACCTCGTCCTCTTCTCGATGCTGCCGCGCCGGTTTCCCCGGCAAGGGTAATTTAAGGAATTTCGAAACGCCGGCGCCCGTTTATAATCGGCCCTGGCTAATTCCGCGGGAT
>JAJZPJ010000210.1 GCA_021811225.1 Pseudomonadota bacterium | reverse complement strand
AGCCTGGCCGAAGCCTTCCGAATCTTCAACCAGGCATCGGAGGAACTGTCCACCGCCTATACCGGACTGCAAGCGCAGGTGGCGGCGCTCACCGAAGAACTCGCCGCGGCCAACGGCGCCCTGCGCCGGCAGTACCAGGAGAAGGCGGCACTGACCGAACGCCTGTCGCTGCTCCTGTCGGCCCTGCCGGCCGGCGTGGTGGTGCTCGATGCCGATGGCTGCGTGTCGCAGTCCAATCCTGCCGCCGAGACGATTCTCGGCGCCGGACTGTCGGGCGATTCCTGGCAAGCGATCGAACGGGAGAAGCTGGCCGCCGATGGGACGCCGGGCGAGTATCTGTCGGCGGACAAGCGCCGCGTCGCGGTATTGGTGACGCCGCTCGACTCCGCCGGTGGCCGCATCGTCCTGCTCAATGATATCACCGAAGCGCACCGCCTGAAGGCGCAGGCCGAGCGCCACGAACGTCTGGCGGCGATGGGCGAGATGGCCGCACAGCTCGCCCACCAGCTGCGTACGCCGCTGGCCGCCGCGCTGCTCTATGCCGCCAATCTGGAAAACCCGGAATTGCCCGCGGCCAGTCGCGTCGCCATCGCGCAGAAGGCGGTGGCGCGCTTGAAGCACCTGGAACGCCTGATCCAGGACATGCTGCTCTTCGCCCGCGGCGAGGTGCTCGGTCGTGAGATCATGAGCGTCGCGGACCTGCTGCAGGAGCTGCGCCAGACCATCGAACCGCTGGCGCGTGCCCGCCAGGTGGCCTTCCACGTCGCTGACGACGCGGGCGAGATGCGTCTCACCGGTAACCGCAAGGCGCTCTTCGGGGCGCTCGTCAATCTGCTCGAAAACGCGCTGCAGGCGGCGGCTAGCGTTGCCGACGGCGAAGTACGGCTGGCGGCGCGGCGCGGCGATGAGACGCTGGCGTTTTGCGTTACGGACAACGGTCCGGGCATGTCCGCCACCGTGGTGACGCGGCTGTTCGAACCTTTTTTCACCACCCGCAACGAGGGCACCGGGCTGGGGCTGGCGATCGCCCGCGGCGTGATCCGCGCCCACGGCGGTAACATCGAGGTCTGCTCCGAGCCCGACGGCGGCAGCGAATTTGTCGTCACCCTGCCGCTGTCTTTGCCGGCGGCGGTTAGCGGTACGAGAGAACATGCCTGAACATCTGAACCTGCTGGTCGTCGAAGACGACGATGCCCTGCGCGATGCGCTGCTGATCACTCTGGAGGCCGCCGGCCATGCGGTGCAGGGCGCAGCCGGCGGGCCGCAGGCGCTCGAGCTGATCGCGCGCACGCCGTTCAACATGGTGATCTCCGACCTGCGCATGGCGCCGATGGACGGCTTGAGCCTGCTCGCCGAAATCCGCGTCCGCGATCCGCGTCTGCCGGTGCTGCTGATGACCGCTTTCGGCGACGTCGATCGCGCCGTGGCGGCGATGAAGGGCGGCGCTTGCGATTTCATGCTCAAGCCCTTCGAGCCCAGGGCGCTGCTCGACCAGATCGCCCGCTATGCCAGCGCGCCGATGGGCGAGGGCATGGTCGCCGAGGATCCGGCGACGCGGGAGGTGCTGCTCCTGGCGGCGCGCGTGGCCAAGACCGATGCCACGGTGCTGCTCACCGGCGAGTCGGGCACCGGCAAGGAGGTGTTCGCGCGCTATATCCACGAGCAGTCGGCGCGCGCCAAGGGGCCGTTCGTCGCGATCAACTGCGCGGCGATCCCGGACAACCTGCTGGAGGCGACGCTGTTCGGCTACGAGAAGGGCGCCTTCACCGGGGCGCAGACGGCGCAGGCCGGCAAGTTCGAACAGGCGGGCGGCGGCACCTTGCTGCTCGACGAGATCTCCGAGATGCCGCTGGCGCTGCAGGCCAAGCTGCTGCGCGTGCTGCAGGAGCGCGAGGTGGAGCGCGTCGGCGGCAAGAAGCCGGTGGCGCTGGACATCCGCGTGCTCGCCACCAGCAACCGGGACATGGCCCTGGAAGTCAGGGACGGCGGCTTCCGCGAGGATCTGTACTATCGCCTCAACGTCTTTCCCCTGCAGATTCCGGCGTTGCGCGAACGGCGCGGCGACATCGTGCCGCTGGCGCGGCATTTCCTGGCGCTGCACGGCGGCCGGTCGGCCCGGCCGGCAAGGCTTGCCGCCGCCGCCGAGGCAATACTTGCCGCTCACGCCTGGCCCGGCAACGTGCGCCAGTTGGAGAACATCGTCCAGCGCGCGCTGATTCTGGCGCCGGCCGATCTGATCGAAGCCGAGCACCTGATGTTCGCTGCGGGCGCGCTGCCCGCGTCGGCAGCGATGCCCTTCGCCGAAGCGGCGAGCGCTTCGGTCAACATCAAGGATCTGGAGCGCCAGCACATTCTCGACACGCTGGCCGCTGTCGGCGGTTCGCGCCTGAAAGCGGTGGAGAAGCTGGGTATTTCCGAGCGCACGCTGCGCTACAAGCTCAAGCAATACCGCGAGGAAGGCTGGCTGGGCGACGGCGGCTAGCGCCCCTCACGTTTTCCTGGCACGTCGATTGCTATTGGATTAGAATGAAAAAGGTGCATTTGGTCTGGGAGCTCGACCATGGCGATTGATACAAGACAACTCGATTCGATGCTGGCCGAATTGCGTTCGGCCTCGGCGCTGGCCGGCGGGAAGCCGGCGCAAGCGGCCAATGCCGCCGGCGGCGCCGATTTCAGCCAGGCCTTGAAGAGCGCCATCGATCAGGTCAGTCAGGCCCAGCAGTCGGCGCAGCAGATGACCCAGGACTTCGCCTCCGGCAACAGCAACGTCAATCTCCAGGACGTGATGATCAATCTGCAGAAGGCCAATCTTTCCTTCCAGCAGATGGTGCAAGTGCGCAACAAGCTGGTGTCCGCCTACCAGAACATCATGAACATGCAGGTGTGAGCGCTGCCGCCGCCTGCTGTCGCCGCCCGCTGCCGCCTGTTCTTCCGCTGCGCCTTTCTCCCGTTCCCCCCGATTCCACGCCCGGCGACGGACCGTCACCAGGGAATTTCTGCGCCGGCATAATCCAGATAGGCGTGTTCGCGGCTGTCGCGCCGCCCGATCAGCACCTCGACCAGGCCGCGCGCGCTGGTGCTTGGGTCCCATGATGCCGGCATTGACGAAGACGATGTCGAAAGTCCATCCGAGCAGACGCTCGCGCAAGGCCGCGACCTGTTCCCGTCGGTCGATGTCCACCGCCTCGATGCTTAGCTTGCCCGGATTCGTTGCCGATAGTGCCTTGAGCGCTTCGGCGCGCGCCGGCTGACGGGCGGTGGCCACCACGCACCAGCCGCGCGCGAGGAATTCGGCCGTCAATCCCAGGCCAAGCCCGCGCGAGGCGCCGACGATCAGTACCGATGGCGAGTTCATGATGCGGTGTCCTCCATGCCGCCCAGTGCCGCGACGAGCTCGGGCAGGAAGCGGGCGAGCTCCCCGCTCATGATCGCGAAGTCGGCGTCGAATTGCTCGTCCGCGGCTTCAGCGTTCTGCTCCGATTGCTCCTTGAGTATATCCAGGAAAGCCAGCCGCTTGAGCTGCAAGTTCTCGTGCAGCAAGAAGGATATTCGCTCGTTCCAGGTCAACGCCAGCTTGGTCACCTGCTTTCCTTCCATGATGTGCGCGCGGACTTCCTGCGCCTCGAGCGGATGGCGGACGTAGCGTACCGTGGCTTTTTCCTCGCCGGGAGCCAGCAGCTCACAGTCGCGATCGATGCTGAAACCGGGCGGCGCTTCATTGGCCGCGAGCCAGGCGGTCATCGCCGACACCGGCGACAGCTGCGTGCGGATCAGGGCGAGCGGCAGCGAGTCCACGCAATTTCTCAGCGCTTCGAGAACCTCCTCGGCTCGGGCCAGGTTGGCAGCGTCGATGACCAGCCAGCCATTGACCGGATCGATCCAGGCGTAGCTCAGGCGTCGGCGGGAGAACGCCCGAGGCAATAGCTCTTCGGTGATCCTCTCCCTGATTTCGCGCAGTTGCTTGCGGCCGGGTTTCGAGCCCTGCTGCTCCTCGATTTCCTCGGCGCGGGCTTTGGCATACTGGTTGATGACCGCAGCGGGCAGGAGCTTTTGCTCGATGCAGAGCGCGATCAGAAACTGCCGGCCGAGCGCATGGACCAGGGCATCGCCTTCGCCTCTGGGCGCCACCCAACCGCGGCTCTCCCCGTCCATCTGTCCGCAGCCTTGGAATGCCTGGCGCGCGAGCGCCGTCTCGAGTTGCCCGGCGGAAATCTGCCATCCCGGAACGCGGTAGAGCGAGAGGTTCTTGAACCACATGATCGATCGCCAAAAAAGGCGTGATTCTACGCGCTGCGCGGCAGCGACGCAGCCTGAACGATCGGCGTCCTGATTCGCACCTTATCCGTCGTTTTGACATTGGTTCTAACTAGGACTAGTATCGGCGTCGATACTTCCCCTGACGGGGACTTTTCAATCCAGTTCGAGAAGAGGTCACTATGAGCAAACCGACGATCGCCGCCAAAACCCCGTTCGCTGTCGAAGTCGAAAAGGGCAAGGATTACTACTGGTGTTCCTGCGGCAACAGCAAGTCGCAACCCTTCTGCGACGGCAGCCACAAGGGCAGCGAGTTCGTTCCGACCAAGTTCACCGCCGACGAGGGCAAAACGGTCTATTTCTGCGGCTGCA
>JAJZPJ010000209.1 GCA_021811225.1 Pseudomonadota bacterium | reverse complement strand
CGCGCTCCTGAAGTGGCTCACGCCCAAGCAGGGCGCGGGCTATCCGGCAGCGGCGGGCGCCGGCGCGCCGCAGACGCTGCGCCGCGCGCCCGACTCGGGCTTCGCCATCGGCCAGAGCGTGCAGCATATGAAGTTCGGCCCGGGCGTGATCGTCGATGCCGAGGGCTCGGGCAGCGAGGCGCGGGTTCAGGTAAATTTCAAGCACGCCGGCACCAAGTGGCTGGCGCTGGCGGTGGCCAAACTCACTCCGGCATGAGGACTTCATGAAGATTCGCGCCAACGGCATCGACATCCACTATCAGGTCGAGGGCTCCGGCCCCTGGCTCACCCTCTCCCATTCGCTCGCCAGCGACCACACGATGTGGGCGCCGCAGATGGCGGCGCTGACCCCGCACTTCACCGTGCTGCGCTTCGACACCCGCGGCCACGGCCGGAGCAGCGCGCCGCCGGGCGCCTACACGTGGGAAGAATTGCGCGACGACGCGCTGGGACTGCTCGACGCGCTGGGCATCGAGAAGACGCACTTCGTCGGCCTGTCGATGGGCGGCATGATCGCCCAGCACCTGGCCCTGGCCGCGCCCGGGCGCATCGACCGGCTGGTGCTGGCCGACACCGTCAGCCGCTATCCGGCCGCCGCGGCCGCCCAATGGCAGGAACGCATCGAACTGGTCCGGGAAAAGGGCATGGCGGCGCTGGAAGAAGGCACGCTGGAACGCTGGTTCACCGCGCCCTATCGCGCCGCCCACCCGGAGGTGATGGCGCGGATCGGCGCCCTGATCCGCAATACCCCGGCCAACGGCTACATCGGCTGCGCCCACGCGATCCCGACCATAGACCTCGCCGAGCGTCTGGGCGAGCTGCGGGCGCCGACGCTGGTGATCGCCGGCGCCGAGGACGCCGGCACGCCGCCGGAGATTGCGCGCGAGATCGCCGGCCGCATTCCCGGCGCGCGCCTGGAAATCATCCCGGAGGCCAGCCATCTGACCAACGTCGAACAGGCGGAACGCTTCAACCGTCTGCTCTGCGAATTTCTGATCCCCCAGGAGAACGAGCGATGAATTTCGACATCAAGGGCAGGCGCGCGCTGGTCTGCGCCGCGAGCAAGGGATTGGGCCGGGGCTGCGCTATTGCGCTGGCCCGCGAAGGCGTGGAGGTGACCCTGGTCGCGCGCGGGGCCGAGGCGCTGGCGGCCACCGCCGCGGCGATCCGCGCCGAGACCGGCGCCACCGTGACCACCGTCGCCGCCGACATCACCAGCGCCGAGGGCCGCGCCGCGGCGCTGGCCGCCTGTCCGCAGCCGGACATCCTGGTCAATAACGCCGGCGGGCCGCCGCCCGGCGACTTCCGCGACTGGACGCGCGAGGACTGGCTGAAGGCGTTGGACGCCAACATGCTGACGCCGATCGAGCTGATCAAGGCGACGGTGGATGCGATGATCGAACGCCGCTTCGGCCGCATCGTGAACATCACCTCGGGCGCGGTGAAGGCGCCGATCGACGTGCTCGGCCTGTCCAACGGCGCCCGCTCCGGGCTCACCGGCTTCGTCGCCGGGATCGCGCGCAAGACCGTGCGCCACAACGTCACCATCAACAACCTGCTGCCGGGCTTCTTCGACACCGACCGGATCCGCTCGGTGATCGGCGCCACCGCCAAGTCGCGCGGCATCAGCTACGACGAGGCGCTGGCCGAGCGGGTCGCGACCATCCCCGCCGGGCGGATCGGCGACCCCGCCGAGTTCGGCGCCGCCTGCGCCTATCTGTGCTCGGCCCAGGCCGGCTTCATCACCGGACAGAACTGGCTGCTGGACGGCGGCGCCTACCCCGGGACGTTCTGAGCCGCCGCCCGCCCGGAGTATCATCGCGCTTTGCCAAAAGTAAATTCTATCCATGGATAAAGATCTCGACGCCGCCGCACTCGAATACCACCGCCATCCGACCCCGGGCAAGATCGCCGTCGTCCCGACCAAGGGACTGATCAACCAGCGCGACCTGTCGCTCGCCTATTCGCCCGGCGTCGCCGCCGCCTGCAACGCCATCGTCGCCGACCCCTCCCAGGTCAGCCAGCTCACCAGCCGCGCCAACCTGGTCGGCGTCGTCACCAACGGCACCGCGGTGCTCGGCCTGGGCAACATCGGCGCGCTCGCGGCCAAGCCGGTGATGGAGGGCAAGGCGGTGCTGTTCAAGAAGTTCGCCGGCATCGACGTGTTCGACATCGAGCTCGCCGAGAGCGACCCGGACAAGCTGATCGAGATGATCGCGGCGCTGGAGCCGACCTTCGGCGGCATCAACCTGGAGGACATCAAGGCGCCCGAGTGCTTCCACATCGAGAAGCAGTTGAGCAGCCGGATGAAGATCCCGGTGTTCCACGACGACCAGCACGGCACCGCGATCGTGGTCGGCGCCGCGGTGTTGAACGGCCTGAAGCTGGTCGGCAAGGAGCTCGGCAAGGTCAAGCTGGTCACCAGCGGCGCCGGCGCCGCGGCGCTGGCCTGCCTGGAGATGCTGGTGCTGCTCGGCGTCAGGGTCGAGAACATCTGGGTCACCGACATCGAGGGCGTGGTCTATGAGGGCCGCACCGTGCTGATGGACCCGTTGAAGGCGCGCTACGCCAAGAAGACCGACGCGCGCACGCTCGCCGAGGTGATCGAGGGCGCCGACGTGTTCCTCGGCCTGTCCGCCGGCGGCGTGCTGAAGCCCGCGATGGTGGCCAAGATGGCCGCCGACCCGGTGATCATGGCGCTGGCCAATCCGACGCCGGAGATCACGCCGGAAGAGGTGCGCGCGGTGCGCGACGACGCCATCATCGCCACCGGCCGGGCCGACTACCCGAACCAGGTGAACAACGTCCTGTGCTTCCCCTTCATCTTCCGCGGCGCGCTCGACGCCGGCGCCACCACCATCACCGACGAGATGCAGCTCGCCGCGGTGCACGCGATCGCGGATCTGGCCCAGGCCGAGTCCTCGGACATCGTGGCCATGGCCTACGGCGGCGATACGCCGAAGTTCGGCCGCGACTACCTGATCCCCAAGCCCTTCGACCCGCGCCTGATCGGCAAGATCGCGCCGGTGGTGGCGCAGGCGGCGATGGACTCGGGTGTCGCGACCCGGCCGATCGCCGACTTCGACGCCTATCGCGAGCAGATCAACAACTTCGTCTATCACTCGGGCTTCGTCATGCGCCCGGTGTTCGCCGCCGCCAAGAAGGCGCCGGCCAAGGTGCTCTACGCCGAGGGCGAGGACGAGCGCGTGCTGCGCGCCGTCCAGGCGGTGCTGGACGAGAGTCTGGCGCAGCCGGTGGTGATCGGCCGCCCCGAGGTGATCGAGATGCGCATCAAGCGGGCCGGCTTGCGCATCGTCCCCGGCCGCGACTTCGACCTCATCAATCCGTCCTCCGACGAGCGCCACCTGGAGCTCTCGGCCGAATACCACAAGCTGATGGGCCGCTCCGGCGTCACCCCCGAGGTGGCCAAGCAGCTGCTGCGCTCCGACACCACGCTGATCGGCGCGATGCTGCTGAAGCGCGGCTACGTCGATGCGCTGATCTGCGGCATCGTCGGCCATCACGCCCAGCACCTCAGGCACGTCGCCGACGTGATCGGCCTGGAGGCGCACGCCAAGAGCTTCGCCGCGATGAACCTCCTGATGCTGCAGAAGTTCACGCTGTTCATCTGCGACACCTACGTCAATGAGGACCCGTCCGCCGAGGAGATCGCCGAGATCAGCCTGATGGCGGCCGAGGAAGTGCGCCGCTTCGGCCTGGTGCCCAAGCTGGCGCTGCTCTCGCACTCCAACTTCGGCAGCGTGCCCTCGGCCTCGGCGCACAAGATGCGCGCCGCCCGCGAGCTGATCGAGCGTCTGGCGCCGGAGCTGGAGGTCGACGGCGAGATGCACGGCGACTCGGCGCTGTCCGAGCTGATCAGGAACCGCAGCTATCCGGGTTCGCACCTCTCGGGCGAAGCCAACCTGCTGATCATGCCCAACGTGGACGCCGCCAACATCGCCTTCAACCTGCTCAAGATCACCAACGGCGACGGCATCACCGTCGGCCCGATGCTGCTCGGCGCCGCCCAGCCGGTGCATATCCTGACCCCGACCGCGACCGTGCGCCGGCTGGTGAACATGACCGCCCTGGCGGTGGTCGATGCCAATCACATGAAGGGCTGAGCGGTCCCGGGCTGGCCGGCCCGGATTAACGGCTATGCGGCTTGCAGCAGAAACTCGACCTTGATGGCATCGAACGGGAACTCGACGCCGCCGCCTTCCGCGCGGCTGAGTACCCCGGCATTGAGCAGCGCGGTGATATCTCCGTGAACAGCCTTCATCGCCTGCTGCACCACGCAGAGACCGTGCTCATCGATGGCAAAAGCTATCGTTCAAAGGATCAGGTCGAGATCTGAAACTCCGGCAGCTCACATAAAATCCTCCTCAGCATCCCTCTGCGTTAACCCCATACCTGTCAGCAATTTCAGACCGGCTGAATTTCAGCATGTTGGCTCCGGCGGCCACAGCTGTCTCCCCTGCTCGGTGTGCGTCAGCGCACAGAGCATTTTCCGGGGGCGGGAAATAATTGCCCTGATCTGCCGTAAAGATAGACGGCAATCAACTCCCAAGGAGTGATGATCATGATGCAAGGCGGTTGGA
>JAJZPJ010000208.1 GCA_021811225.1 Pseudomonadota bacterium | reverse complement strand
AGGAAGGCGCCAGGATCGCGCAAGCGGCCCGGACGCTGATCGCCGACCTGGGCAAGCGCGACGGCTTCGTCAGCGTCGCCGAAGCCGACGCCGCCCAGGCACGCTTCGCCGAGCGCGCGCTGGCAGATTGGCAAGCCGCCGGCACCGGGGCGCAGCCACTGGGCCCCGCCACCGAGGCGGCCCACGCCGCGCTGAGCGCCGTCGCGGCAAAGGTCGAGGACTTTTTCGTGCGCTGCCGCTTGGCCGCGTTCGACGCCCGCGCCGGCATCGCGATGAACGCCGGCGACGACGCCTTCGCGACGCTGGCCGGGGGCAGCTTGACGACCGCGGCCGAGGGCATCGCCGCCCTGCCGCTGGCGCGGGTCGCGGCCGATGCCGCGCTGCCGCTCGCCGCCGGGCTCAACCCCGCCTGGGCGCAGCGCCTGGCCGTGCTGCGCGACTCGGTGGTGACGCCGCTCATCGGCGAACGCGACGCGCTCAGCGAGGCGGAGTGGACAACGCTCAAGGACAAGCTCGCGCCTTATAGCGCCTGGCTCGCCGGCAAGCCCGATCCCGCCGCCGAGGGCGACGGCGTGCGCGAGCTGGAAAGACTGGCGCGCTACGTGCGCGACCTGATGCCGCTGGCCAACAACTTCGTCGCCTTCCGCGACTTCTACACGCACCAGGGCAAGGCCAGCTTCCAGGTCGGCACGCTCTATCTCGACGGGCGCAGCGCCGAGCTGTGCGTCGCGGTCAATGACCCGGTCAAGCACACCGCGCTGGCCTCGCTCTCGCGCATCTGCCTGGTCTATTGCGACTGCGTCCGCGGGCAGGAGAAGAGGAGCATCGCCGCCGCCTTCACCGCCGGCGACTCCGACCAGTTGATGGTCGGCCGCAACGGCGTCTTCTACGATCGCCAGGGGCGCGACTGGGACGCGACCATCACCAAGATCGTCGATCACCCGATCAGCCTGCGCCAGGCTTTCTGGTCGCCGTACAAGCGGCTGGCGCGCCTGGTCGCCGAGCAGTTGCAGAAAATGGCGGCGAACAAGAGCCGGGAGACCGACGCGCGGCTGGCCGCGGCGGCGCTGCAGGCGCCGAAGGCGGGCGCCGCGGCAGCCGCCCCTGCGGCCTTCGACATCGGCAAGTTCGCCGGCATCTTCGCCGCCATCGGCCTGGCGGTGGGCGCCATCGGCACGGCGCTGGCCTCGGTGCTGATGGGCCTGTTCGCGCTGCGCTGGTGGCAGATACCGCTGGCCCTCGCCGCGCTGCTGCTGATCGTCTCCGCGCCGGCGGTGCTGCTCGCCTGGTTCAAGCTGCGCAGCCGCAATCTCGGGCCTATCCTCGACGCCAACGGCTGGGCCATCAATGCCCGCGCCCGGATCAACATCCCCTTCGGCACGTCGCTGACGCAACTGGCGGAACTGCCCGAGGGCGCCGAGCGCTCGCTCTCCGACCCCTACGCGGAAAAACAAAGGCCCTGGAAGCTCTATTTCGGCATCGCCGCCGTCGTCGCCCTGCTCGCCTTCGTCTGGCTGGTGAAAACCACCATGCGTTGAGGCGGCCGCGATGAAGCCGCTGAAGATCGCCGGCATCGTACTGCTCCTGATCGTCGCCACCGCCGGGGGCCAGGGCGGACAGGAACTGGGCCTCACCATCCCGGTCAGGATCACCGGTCCCCTCGACCATCCCGCCTACCGGATCGAGTTCTCCGCCCTGGCTGGCGGTGAAGGCCAAGGTGGAGGAGAAGACAAAAACTCAAGGATGAGTTGTTGAAGGGCCTGCTCGGCAAATAGCGCCACCCTCGTTGCCGCCTCGGCAATCCGAGCCGGAACGGTCCCTTGCCATCGGCTTTTTCTTCGGTGTATGCTGATCGTCATAGAAAATAAGAAAAGAGGGAGGGGGCCGGTGGCTGGCATCTCGATACGTAGGATTTTCTTCCTGACGTGGACCCTGCTCCTGCCGATGCAGGTGCTGGCGCAGGTGCAGACGCCGCGCTTTCCCATCCGCCGCTTCGCCATCGAAGGCAACACCCTGCTGCCGGCCGCGACCATCGACCGTCTGCTCGCCCCCTACATCGGACCGAAGCGCGAATACGGCGACATCCAGCGCGCCCTGGAAGCCCTCGAGCTGGCCTATCGGAAGCGCGGCTATGCGGCGGTGCAGGTCTATGCGCCCGAGCAGGAACTCACGTCCGGGGTGATCCGGCTCCAGGTGCTCGAGACGGTGCTGGGGCACCTCACCCTCGACACCCGGCTCAAGTACTTCGACGCCGCCAACATCCGCGCCGCCCTGCCGGCGCTGAAGGAGGGCACCACGCCCAACGCCCTCGCCCTGTCCAGCCAGATCGCGCTGAACAACGAGAATCCGGCCAAGAAGGTCGAGGTCATCCTGGGTCTCGGCAAGAAGGAAGGCACGGTCGATGCCAAGGTCAAGGTCGCCGAATCCAATCCCCTCAGGTTTTCCCTGAGCCTGGACAACACCGGCACCGCCCAGACCGGCAACGACAGACTGAGCTTCGCCGTCCAGGACGCCAACATGTTCGACCGCGATCAGGTGCTCTCCGCCGCCTACGTCACCTCGCCGGAGAAACCCAAGGACGTCGCCATCGGCAGCGTCAGTTACCGCATTCCCTTCTATGCCCAGGCCAGCGCGCTGGATTTCATCTACGCCAAGTCCAACGTCGATGCCGGCACCACGGCGACCACCGCCGGGCCGCTGTCCTTCACCGGCAAGGGCGACACCTTCGCCGCCAGATACACCCACGCGCTGCCCCGGCAGGGCGACTACAGCGCCAAGCTGATCGCGGGCTTCGACGTCAAGGCCTACGTCAATGACTGCTCGCTCGGCGTCTATGGCGCCTTGGGCTGCGGCCCGGCGGCGGCCAGCGTCACCCTGAAGCCCCTGTCCTTCAGCTACTCCGGCCTGCAGCTCGGACCGGGGCGGGCGATCGATTACAACCTGACGCTGGTGCAGAACCTGCCCGGCGGCGACAAGGGCGACGATGCCGCCTTCCGGGCGGTGCGCCCGAGCCCGATCGGCGTCGGCGGCGTGACCGCCAACTACCACATCCTGCGCGGGGGCATCACCCTGCTGAAGCTGTTCCACGGCGACTGGCAGATGCGCGCCGCGGCCAACGGCCAATGGACCGACCAGCCGCTGCTGCCCCAGGAACAGATCGGACTGGCCGGCAGCACCGCGGTGCGCGGCTTCCTCGAACGCGAGGTGGCGCGCGACGTCGGCGCCTACGTCAATCTCGAAGGCTACAGTCCGGACCTGGCCGCGAAGCTGGGCTGGAAGGGCGCCAGCCTGCGCGCGCTGGTGTTCTACGATCTGGGCAACGGGCACAACAACCTGCTGCCGGGCGAGGTCCAGCCCCCGCACGACAGCCTGGCCAGCGTCGGCTGCGGCTTGCGCTACGGGCTGGGCAAGGATCTCGCCGCCCGTCTGGACATCGCGCGGGTGACCATCGCCAACGGCGCCCAGAATCGCGGCGATGTCCGCGCCCACTTCAGCCTGAGCGCCTCTTTCTGAGGGGACCGCCATGACGCGACCGACCCGCCAGACTATGCCCACTATCCCGTCATCGCGAGCGCAGCGTGGCGATCCGGACTGCCACGGCCTGCGGCCTCGCAGCGACGCGCTATTTCGCCGTGGCAAGGCCCGCAGGACCGCGGCAATCGCACTGGTCGCAGCGTCCGTCCTCGGCGCCGGCAGCGCAGCGCTGGCCAATCCGGTCGGCCCATCCGTCGTCTCGGGCAACGCGAGCTTCCAGCAGACCGGCAATCTGCTCTCCGTCACCAACTCCGCCAACGCGATCCTCGACTGGCAGAGCTTCTCCATCGCCCCGAACGAGACCACCCGCTTCATCCAGCCCGATAGCGCCAGCAGCGTGCTGAACCGGGTGCTGGGCAACGATCCCTCGCAGCTCCTCGGACAACTGCAGTCGAACGGCCAGGTGTGGCTGATCAATCCGGCGGGCATCCTGGTCGGCCCCAACGCGCGCATCGACGTCGCCGGCCTGGTCGCGAGCACGCTGGGCACCAGCAACGCCGACTATCTCGCCGGACGCTTGAATTTCGTCGCCGCCCCGAATGCCGGTTCGCTGCAAAATCAGGGCGCGATCGCCGCGCCGTCGGGCGGCCGCATCTACCTGATCGCGCCCGACGTGACCAACACCGGCAGCCTCACCGTCCCCGGCGGCCAGGCCATCCTCGCCGCGGGTCAGACCGTGCAACTCGCCGACACCGGCACGCCGGGCATCAAGGTGCAATTCACCGGCGACGGCAAGACCACCAACCTCGGCAGCATCCTCAGTGACGCCGGCACGGTCGGCATGATCGGCGCGCTGGTGGACAACACCGGCACGCTCAACGCGAGCAGTGTGGTCGAAAAGGGCGGCCGGATCTTCCTCGAAGCGAGCCAGGGCATCGCGCTCGATCCGGAGAGTCGGATCAGCGCCGACGGCACCCAGGGCGGCAGCGTCCTCGCCAAGGTGGCGAACGACGGCCAGATCGCCGGCAGTCTCGTCGGCCGCGGCACGATCAGCGCGAAGGGCGACGGCAGCCCAGGCTCGGGCGGCAAGATCGAGACCTCGGCGGCGAAGCTCGACGTCAATGGACTCGGCATCGCCACCGGCGGCGGCAACTGGCTGCTCGATCC
>JAJZPJ010000207.1 GCA_021811225.1 Pseudomonadota bacterium | reverse complement strand
CGGGTACGCAGTTCAGCGTAAGCCTGCGCCGTGGCCGACGTCCAGGGCAAACTGGGAATGTCTTGGAGAAAGACTTCGACCGCTTTTGCCAGCCGGGTGGCGTCCGGTCGGCGCGTCACGCCAAAACGCAATTCAGCCTCGGTAATGACCGAGATGCACGCATCTCGCTGCGCGAGCAGACTTTGCAAGGCCGCGCCGACTCTTCCCCGAATCAAGGTGGACGCGGCGTTGGTATCGAGCATATGGCGATGGGAGCGCCTCACGGCCACTCCCGCTCAATCGGTGGTGCGGGGTCGCGCGGGATCTCGAAATCCTCGAATTCCTCCGGGGACTCGGCAATCAGGCGGTCACGCAGTTTGAGCCAGGCTTCGAACTTTTTGTTGCGCGGACTCAGGATGACATCGCCGGTGACCGGGTCCCGCCGGATCAGCACTTCGTCACCCTCGAAGCGGAACTCGGCCGGCAAGCGCACGGCCTGGCTGCGGCCGTTCTTGAAAAGTTTGGCAGTTTGCATGGCGAGGCGCCTTCTCCATTGGTATATACCATGATTTATACCATTTCCCGGGCAGGCCTTCAAGCGGCAGCCGGGGGCGAAATATCTATGATTTCTGCGCCTGTCCGGGCGGATTACAATGGCGGTTTTTTCGCTGGACGGCACATGGTCACGATCTACGGCATCAAGAACTGCGCGACGATGAAGAAGGCCTTCGCCTGGTGCGAGGCACGGGGCGTCGATTACGCTTTCCACGATTACAAGAAGTCCGGCGTGCCGCGCGAGCGTCTGGTCCTGTGGTGCCAGCACCTGGGCTGGAAGACGCTGGTCAATAGCCGCGGCACCACCTGGCGCAAGTTGAGCCCGGAGCAGCAGGCGATCACGACGCAATCCCAGGCGGTGGCGCTGATGCTCGAATACCCCAGCCTGATCAAGCGGCCGGTGGTCGAGACTGGCGAACAGCTGCTGGTCGGCTTCACGCCGGAATTGTTCGCAAGCTTCGTCGACAAGGCCGGAGCATGAGCGGTCGGACGAGAAACGATCGCACGACGAACGGCAGCGTCAGCCGCTTCCTGTTCGAGGATCTCGACCTCCGCGGCGCGCTGGTCCAGCTCACCGGCGCCTGGACGGCGATGCAGCGGGGCAGAAGCTACGCGCCGCCGGTCGCGGCGCTGCTGGGCGAGATGGCGGCGGTCTCCGCCCTGCTCGCGAGCAACCTCAAGGCGCCTGAACGCTTGAGCCTCCAGCTCCAGGGCGACGGCGCCGTGCCGCTGCTCCTGGTCGATTGCGACCGCCGCCTGCAATTGCGCGGCATGGCGCGGGCCGAACCCGGCGTCGCCAGCGCGCCGCTGCGGCAGTTGCTGGGCGAGGGCCGCTTGCAGCTCTCGCTGCTGGGCGAGGATGCGGCCCAGCCCTATCTGTCCACCGTGCCGATCGAGGGCGAAACGGTGGCCGAGATCTTCCAGCATTACCTCTTACAGTCGGAGCAGCAGCCGGCCCGGCTCTGGCTCGCAGCCGACGGCAACAGTGCTTCCGGGCTGTTTCTCCAGGCCCTGCCCGGCGCCGGAGACAAGGACGCAGACGGCTGGAACCGCGTCCAGTTGCTGGCCGGGACGGTGCATCCCGAGGAACTCCTGCTGCCCGCCGAGGATCTGTTGGCGCGGCTCTTCCCCGAGGAGACGATCCGCCTGTTCGCGCCGCGCGCGGTCAGCTATCACTGCCCGCGCGACGAGGACAAGGTGCGCGGCATGCTGATCGGGCTGGGCCGCGAGGAAGTGCAGAGCATCCTCGACGAGCAGGGCGAGATCGTGATCCAGGACGAGGTCTGCAACCAGGAATACCGCTACGGCGCCGGCATCATCGACGAGCTGTTCGCCCCGGCCGACCAGACCCTGCACTGACTGAGAAGGGCCTGCAGGTCGGCATTCAGCGCCGACCTGCACCGGCTAGTCCTTCGCCGCTTCGTCGCCACCGCCGGCCAGTTGCTGGTAGTGCGCGTAGCGCCGGTCCACCCAGGTCTGGATCTTGGCCAGGCGCTCATCCGCCCCTTCGCCGCGCAGCAGCATGCGGAAGCGGCTCTCGCTCTTGGCGAATTCGGAGAAGGCGATCGACGGCGGCTTCGAGTCCATCTGCATCGGATTCTTGCCCTGCGCTTCCAGACGCGGATCGTAGCGGAACAGCGGCCAGTGGCCGGCGGCCACCGCCAGTTGCTGCTGGCTTAAGCTGCTGCCCAGATCGTAGCCCTGCTCGCGGCACGGGCTGTAGGCGATGATCAAGGACGGTCCGTCGTAGGCCTCGGCCTCCATGAACACCTTCAGGGTGTGCACGTCCTTGGCGCCGGCGGCGACGCGGGCGACATAGACGTTGCCGTAGGTCATGGCGATCTGCGCCAGGTCCTTCTTGCCGGTGGTCTTGCCGTTGGCGGCGAACTTGGCCACCGCGCCCAGCGGCGTGGACTTCGAGGCCTGGCCGCCGGTGTTGGAATAGACCTCGGTGTCGAGCACCAGGATGTTCACGTTGCGCCCCGAGGCGATCACGTGATCGAGGCCCGAGAAGCCGATGTCGTAGGCCCAGCCGTCGCCGCCGATGATCCAGACGCTCTTCTTGACCAGCGCGTCGGCGACGCTCGCGAGTTCGCGCGCCTCCGGGCTGTCGATGCCGGCGAGCTTCGCCTTCAGGGTCTCGACCCGATCACGCTGCTGATGGATGCCCGACTCGCGCGACTGGTCGGCGGTCAGGATCTCCTCGGCCAGCGGCTCGCCGATCGGGCCGGCCAGGCGCTGCACCAGTTCGCGCGCGTATTCGTTCTGCTTGTCGATGGTGACGCGGAAGCCCAGGCCGAACTCGGCGTTGTCCTCGAACAGCGAATTGGCCCAGGCCGGGCCGCGGCCCTCGGCATTGACCGACCAGGGCGTAGAGGGCAGGTTGCCGCCGTAGATCGACGAGCAGCCGGTGGCATTGGCCACCACCATGCGGTCGCCGAACAGCTGGGTCGCCAGCCTGAGATAGGGCGTCTCGCCGCAGCCGACGCAGGCGCCGGAGAACTCGAACAGCGGCTGGGTGAGCATCGCGCCCTTCATGGTGTTCATCTTGATCTTGTCGCGCTGATACTCGGGCAAGTGGCGGAAGAACTCCCAGTTGGCGATCTCCTGCTCCTTGATCGGCGCCTGCGGCGCCATCATCAGCGCCCGCTTGGTCGGATCGTGCTTGTCCTCGGCGGGGCAGATATCGACGCACAGGCCGCAGCCGGTGCAGTCCTCGGGCGCGACCTGGTAGGCGATGTGCAGACCGGGCTCGAACTCCTTGCCCTTGACCGGAGCGTGCTTGAAGCTCGGGGGTGCTGCGGCCGCCAGGGCCGGATCGAAGGCCTTGGAGCGGATCGCGGCGTGCGGGCAGATGAACGGGCACTTGCCGCAGTGGATGCACAGGCTCTCGTCCCAGACCGGGATCTCCTGCGCCAGGTTGCGCTTCTCGTACTGGGTGGTGGCCGGCGGGAAGGTGCCGTCTACCGGGAAGAAGGACACCGGGATGCGGTCGCCGCGGCCGGCGATGATCTCGCCGGTGACCTGGCAGACGAAGGCCGGCGCATCGGCCGCCACCGGCGGCAGCTTGTCCAGTTTGCTCGTGACCTGGTTCGGGATGGCCACCTCGTGCAGATTGGCCAGCGCCTCGTCGATCGCGCGGTAGTTCTGCTCGATCACCTCCTTGCCCGACTTGCTGTAGGTCTTGGCGACCGCGCGCTTGATCGCGGCGATCGCCTCCTCGCGCGGAATGACGCCGGAGATGGCGAAGAAGCAGGTCTGCATGATGGTGTTGGTGCGGCTGCCCAGGCCGGCGCGTCTGGCCACCGCGTAGGCGTCGATGCAGTAGAACTTCAGCCGCTTGGCGATGACCTGCTCCTGCATGCGCCGCGTCAGGGTGTTCCAGACGGCGTCGGCCGGCGCGTCCGAGTTGAGCAGGAACACCGCGCCGGGGGCCGCGGCATCGAGGATGTCGTAGCGCGTGAGGAACACCGGCAGATGGCAGGCGACGAAGTCCGCCTGGTTCTCGCCGATCAGGTAGGACGAGCGTATCGGCTTGTCGCCGAAGCGCAGGTGGGAGATGGTCATGGCGCCGGACTTCTTCGAGTCATAGACGAAGTAGCCCTGGCAGAACTTGTCGGTCTCGTCGCCGATGATCTTGATCGAGTTCTTGTTGGCCGAGACCGTGCCGTCCGAGCCCAGGCCGTAGAACATCGCGCGCACCACGCCGGTGGCGGCATCCACATTGAAGTGCTCGTCCCAGGGCAGGCTGCTGTGGGAGAGGTCGTCCCAGATGCCGATGGTGAAATGGTTCTTCGGTTGGGCCTTGCCCAGCTCGTCATACACCGCCTTGATCATGCCCGGGGTGAACTCCTTGGACGACAGGCCGTAGCGGCCGCCGACCACGCGCGGCACCGCGCGGAAATGGCTGGTGCCGGTGGCGACCGCCTCCGCCACCGCGGTCACCACGTCCTTGTAGAGCGGCTCGCCGTCGGCGCCCGGCTCCTTGGTGCGGTCGAGCACCGCGATCTTGCTCACCGTCGCCGGCAAGGCCGCGAGCAGCGCCTCCGGCACCAGCGGCCGGTACAGCCGCACCTTGAGCAGGCCGAGCTTTTCGCCGCGCGCGTTCAGGTG
>JAJZPJ010000206.1 GCA_021811225.1 Pseudomonadota bacterium | reverse complement strand
TGTTCCACCTCGGCCAGCACATTGACGAAGCCGCCCACGATCAAGGCTGCGATCAACGGCATGGTGAAGCGGTGTTCGACGGCATCGAATTGCCCGCGCCGGACATTGATCCAGGCATTGATCGCCCACAGCAGCGCCAGCCCGCCGGCGACGCCCAGCGCCCAGGAGTAGTTGGCGAACAGGATCGAGAACGGCCGGTCGTGCGCGACGTTGAACAACTCGTTGAGGTGCCGCAGGGGCAATACCAATTGCGGCGTGGTCAGGGGATTAGACATGGCTGGCCTCCTTGCTGGTAGCGATATCCCAGTCGCCCTGATCGCGGCCCATGTCTTTTTGCTCCACGGACCAGAGGGTCGGGTTGCCAGGCAGGTTGTTCTGCAGTTCCGTCGTCAGGCCGATGTAAAACACTCTCGGCTCGTTGCCTGTGCCAGGCTTGAGCTGTTGAATGGCCTCGCTCAGCACTTGTTTGGTCATGGGATCGTTCCGGTCGTTGAGATCACCGAACTGGCGGGCGCCCCCCACGCAGGTCTCGACGCAGGCCGGCAGCAGGCCCTGGTCGACGCGCTGGGCGCAGAAGGTGCATTTGTCGGCAGTCTCGGTGACGGGATTGATGAAGCGCGCGTCGTAGGGACAGGCGTTGACACAGGCGCCGCAGCCCCAGCACAGATCGTTGTCGATCTCGACGACACCGTCCTGGCGTTGCCACGTCGCACCCGCAGGACAGACCTCGATGCACGAGGGCCGCTCGCAGTGGTTACACAGCCGTGGCAGGAAAGCGCGCTTGGTGTCCGGGAAGGTGCCCAGTTCCACGTCGGGTACCCAGGTGCGGAATACGCCCACGGGAATGTTGTTTTCGAACTTGCACGCCGTCGTACAGGACTGACAGCCGATGCATTTGCGCAGATCGATCAGCATGCTCCAGCGCTTGCCGGCAAATCCGGTCTTGGCCAGATCGCCGTCCTTGGCGGTGTAGGCATACACCGAACGATCCTGCCCCACCTCATAGTCGGTCCCGGCAGGCGTCAAGGATGTCGGCAGCGCGCCGAAGGCATTGTTCCCATCGTTTGGCGCGGGAGCCGGCTGTGCCTGCGCCGATCCAGCCCCCGCAAGCACTGAAGCAGCCGTGGTTGCCACCGCGGTCGCTGTGCCCAGGGCGGCGCCGAGAAAATATCGGCGGCCAGTCCTCAAGCTGTCTCCCGGTTTGTCGTGTTCGTTCATCACTATCCTCCGTTGGAGTCCTCATAATCTGCCTTGACTGCGGCGTCGAGATTTCTTGGAAAGCCCACCTGGTCAATCCGAAATTAACGGCTTGCCATACCGGCAGCAAAGACCGGGCCAATCCCGGCAACACGCGGATTAAAAGAAGAAAAATAGGCACGATTGATGCACTTGACTCTATGTGGCGGGGCAAATGCGGAAAATCGTTACCATAAAGTAGCTATTGCAATGGATATGTTCATAATCGCTACCGTCAGGTAACACTGATTCGCTATCAACGCCGATATCTTGATAAGCCGCTACCGATCGGTAGCGATCGATGGGGATGCACCATGACGACACGCCGACTGTTCCTGGGCGCTTGCGCCGGTCTCGCGCTCGCTCCGACTCTCGCCGCACTGCCCAGGCGCCCCGTACGCGTGGGTCTGACGCCGATCTTTCTGGGCAATCAGCACGGCTTGCTGGCCGACTGGCGCGCCTATATGGAAGCCAAGCTGCAGCAGCCCGTCGTGTTCGTGCAGCGAAACAGTTATCGCGAGACCATGGATTTGCTGCGCCTGGAGCAGATCGACTTCGCCTGGATCTGCGACTACCCCTTCGTCTACCTGCGCAAGCAGGTGCGCCTGCTCGCCGTTCCCCTGTTCAAAGGCCGCCCTTATTACCGCGCCTACTTTATCGTTCCGGCCGGGAGGCGCGATGTCACCAGCCTGCTCGATCTCAGGAACGAGATCTTCGCCTATGCCGATCCCTATTCAAATACCGGCTACCTGACGCCGCGCTATCAACTGCGCCAGTTGGGCGAAGACCCCGGTAAATTTTTCAAACGCACCTTCTTCACCTATTCCCACCTCAGCCTGATCGAAGCGGTGGCCGACGGCCTCGCCGATGGCGGTTCGGTGGACAGCTACGTCTGGGACGCCCTGAGCAAGATCAGGGGGGATATTACCGGCCGCACCCGGATCGTCAGCCAGTCGCCGGAGTATGGCTTCCCGCCCTTCGTCGCGAACCATGCCGTGTCCGCGGGGAGCTTCCAAGCCATGCAGAAAATGCTGCTGACCATGGCCGACGACGGCGCGGGCAAGGTTTTGCTCGAGCGCCTCGATTTCGACGGCTTCGTCGTCGGCGACGCCAGGAACTACGAGCTGGTCGCTCGGATGATGCGCGAATTCGGCGAAGAATAGCAGGCGCAAAATGCCGCTGCGCAGCCTGTTCAACCTGAGCTTTCGCTACAAGATTCCCTTGTGGGGAAGCGCCCTGATCGTCACCACCGCGGTCATCACCTCGACCGCTCTGTTCATCCATAGCTACGACGACGTCAAGCGCGACATGCTGCGCAATGCCACGAGTCAGGGCCAGATCCTGGCCAAGACGCTGGTCCCGGTACTGCTCCAGGATCATGTGTGGCAAGCCTATGAAATCATCAACGCGCCCTTGCACGGCGCTAGCCGTGAAAACGCCATCCAGGCCGATACTCTGCTCGTGCTCGATGCACAGCGCCAGGTGTATGTCTCCACGCGTCCGCGGCGTTTGCCCATGCTCGCCGATTTCGCCCGGCGCTCGGGCGAGTACGCCCTCGTTGCGGCGAGCATAGCAAAGTTGGGGGATGAGACCAGCGTGATCGCGCCGGCGGCCTCAGATTATCTGTACGTCGCCACGCCCATCATGGACGAGCAGACGCGCCTGGGCACGCTGATTCAAATATATGCCAAGAAAATCCTCTGGCCGCGCATTATCGCGAGTGCCGGACAGCTGAGCTGGGTGGTTCTGCTGGTGCTCGCCGTGCTGCTGCCGATCAACTGGTATTGGGGTCAGCGCACGGCGATGCCGCTGCTGCGCCTGACGGAGCGCATGGAGCAACTCGGGCACGGCCTTCCCGACGAGTTGCCTGCGAAAATCTACGATTACGAAGACGAACTGGGGCGCTTGTTCCAGGCCTATAACCGGACCCTGCAGCAGTTGCGGGAGAAGGCGCTGATCGAGGGGGAGATCATCCACTCGGAAAGACTGGTCGCGATCGGCAGGCTCGCCGCCGGCATCGCGCACGAAATCAACAATCCATTGCTGGGCATGCTCACCTCGATCAACACCTTGCGTCATCACGGCGCACCGGACGCGCGCACCAGCAAGACGCTGACGCTGCTCGAACGTGGCCTGACCCAGATCACGGAGACCGTCGCCGCGCTGCTGGTCGAGGCCAAGGTGAATAGCCGCGACTTCGCGCCGCAGGACATCGACGACGTGCAGACCCTGATTGCACCGCAAGCCAACAAACGGCGCGTTGCCGTCGCCTGGACGGCGGCGCTGAGCGAGCCTGTTCCCCTGCCTTCCACCCTGGTGCGGCAAGTCATGATCAATCTGATCCTCAACGCTGTCCAGGCGTCGGAGGAGGGCGGCGGCGTCGAAGCCGCCGTTGCGCTGAGCGGATCCGTGCTCCAGTTCGAGGTGGTCAATGGCGGCCGCAGCCTGAGCGATTCGCAGACCGAGCACCTGTTCGAGCCCTTCACCAACGCCGGCGAAAACGGTCGCGGCCTCGGGCTCTGGGTCTGCTATCAGATCGTCAAGCAACTGGGCGGCGCCATCGCCGTCGATAGCGCGATGGCCGCAGGCGCCGGCCGCACCCGATTCGAAGTGACCCTGCCCTTTGCCGCCCGCTAGGAGTATCGCCGTGACCGCTTCCGCCAAGCTGCGCCTGTGCCTGATCGAAGACGACGAGATCGTCGGCGACGCGCTGGCCGAGCGCTTCGAACTCGAAGGCTATGACTGCACCTGGTTCCGCACGGGGCGCGAGGCGCTGCTCGCTCTGCCGCGCCGCCGTTTCGATCTGGTGGTCAGCGACATCCGTCTGCCGGACATGTCGGGCGAGCAACTCTACGCGACCCTCCTCGACGAAGCCGTCGCGCTTCCGCCCTACCTGTTCATCACCGGCTACGGCGAAATCGACCAGGCTGTGCGCCTGCTCAAACTGGGCGCCGCCGATTACATCAAGAAGCCCTTCGACATCGAGGTGCTGCTGAAAAAAATCGGAGATCTGGCGACCGGGGGGGCGCCGTCCAAGGTCGAGCCCTGCCTGGGCATATCGCCCGCCATGCGCGCGCTTGAGACCTTGATCGATCGTATCAAGGATTCCGGCAGCAACGTGCTGATCACCGGCGAATCCGGGGTAGGCAAGGAAATGGTCGCCAGCGAACTACATCGCCGCGGCAGCAAGGCGGCAGACCGACCCTTCGTCGCGGTCAATTGCGGCGCGTTCGCCGCGGGCCTGCTCGAGGCGGAACTGTTCGGCTATGAGAAGGGCGCCTTCACCGGCGCCGCGCGCGCGCACAAGGGGGTGTTCGAGCAGGCCGAGGGCGGCACGCTGTTTCTCGATGAAATAGGCGACATGCCGCCAGCCATGCAGATACGCTTGTTGCGTGCCATTCAGGACCGGCGCATCACCCACGTTGGCG
>JAJZPJ010000205.1 GCA_021811225.1 Pseudomonadota bacterium | reverse complement strand
ACCAGGTCCCAGACGCCGTGGCCCAGGCGCAGGCCGCGGCTCTCGAACTTGGTCTGCGGCCGGTATTCGGGCCGCGGCGCGTAGCCAGGTGCGGTGTTTTCCAGCAGCGGCTCGGCCGACAGGACGTCGAGCATCTGCGCCGCGTACTCCTCCCAGTCGGTCGCCGCGTGCAGGATGCCGCCGGGCGCCAGCCGCGAGGCCAGGAGTTGCACCAGCGGCGCCTGGATCAGGCGACGCTTCTGCTGGCGCTTCTTGGGCCAGGGATCGGGAAAGAAGATATGCACCGCGGCGAGCGAGCCGGGCGGGATCATGTCGCGCAGCACCGGCACCGCGTCGTGCTGGATGACGCGGACGTTGGTCAGTCCCCGCTCGGCGATTTCCTTCAGCAGGCTGCCGACGCCGGGAGTGTGCACCTCGATGCCGAGATAATCGTTTTCCGGATGCGCCGCCGCGATCAGGGCGGTGGTCTCGCCCATGCCGAAGCCGATTTCCAGGATCCTGGGAGCCGCTCTGCCGAAGATCCGGCCGAAGTCGAGGGGGACCGCGGCATAGGGGATGCCCCAGCGCGGCATGCCCTCCTCGTGGTGGCGCCCCTGGGCGTTGGAGACGCGGCCCTGGCGCAGCACGAAGCTGCGGATGTGCCCGCCCGAGGGCGGGCGTTCTGCGCTCAAGAAATCAGGCCCGTGGTCGGCGAACTCGGGCTGGCGGCGTAGAGCTTCTTGGGCATGCGTCCGGCGAGAAACGCCTCCCGGCCGGCCTCGACCGCCTTCCTCATGGCGCCGGCCATCAGCACCGGGTCCTTGGCCAGCGCGATCGCGGTCTTCATCAGCACGCCGTCGCAACCCAACTCCATCGCCACCGCGGCGTCGGAGGCCGTGCCGACGCCGGCATCGACCAGCACCGGCACCTTGGCCTGTTCGATGATCAGCTTCAGGTTCCAGGGATTGAGGATGCCCATGCCCGAGCCGATCAGGGAGGCCAGCGGCATCACCGCGACGCAGCCGATCTCTTCCAGCAGCTTGGCCTGGATCGGGTCGTCGCTGCAATAGACCATCACCTTGAAGCCGTCCTTGACCAGGGCCTCCGCAGCCCTCAGGGTCTCGGGCATGTGCGGGAACAGGGTATTCGGGTCGCCCAGCACTTCGAGCTTGACCAGGTCGTGGCCGTCCAACAGTTCGCGGGCGAGCTGCAGCGTGCGCACCGCGTCCTTGGCCGTGTAGCAGCCGGCGGTGTTGGGCAGCAGGGTGTATTCGGACGGCGGCAGGAAATCGAGCAGCGAGGGCTGACCGGGTTCCTGGCCGATGTTGGTGCGGCGGATCGCCACCGTGACGATGGCCGCGCCCGAGGCGTCGATGGCGGTCTTGGTGGCGGCGAAATCGGGATACTTGCCGGTGCCGACCAGAAGGCGCGAGGCATAGGATAGGCCGGCGATGATGAGCTTGTCGTTGTTCATGGTGGGGTCCGGTTGGTTCAGCCGCCGCCCACGGCGACGACGATTTCGATGCGGTCGCCCTGATCGAGCGGCGTCTGTTGGTGCCGGCTCTTGGGCACGATCTCGCCGTTTCTCTCGACCGCGACGCGCTTGCCGGCGTAGCCCAGCTCCGCCAGGAGCCCGGCCACGCTGGTGGCCGCCGCGAGCCGCCGCGGCTCGCCGTTTACGGTGATGTCGGTCATAGCAGCGAATTTTAACACGCGGCCCTTCGCGGACCACCCCGGCAAAGGAGGTTGCCAGTTGCCCCCGCCCTGCCTACAATGTGTGGCCGAAGCGGGCGTCGTATAATGGTAATACCCTAGCTTCCCAAGCTAGAGCCGTGGGTTCGATTCCCATCGCCCGCTCCAGAACTCCCCCTCCCAGCTTCCCCTCCCAGTGCCAGCGCTACGCAAAAGTCGATCTGCGGCTATTGCTGAGAATGGCGCATTCAGTGCGCCCGTGCCGGGCGCACAAAAAAAGCCCGCAGCAGCTGCGGGCTTAAATCCAGTTCCAAAGGAGGAGGTTCTGGAGGAGACGGAGCGAATCTTATCTTCAATGCTGCATAGCAACAAACGATAAAATCTGTACGGACAGCTTAATTTTACTAAACCGTCCGCTGCTGCAGGGATGGTCGAATCGACGCAGCCAAGGCCCTTCAGGCGGCCGTCCCGCCACGGAAAATTTTCACCATCTGCCGCGCGATTTCCCTGGGCGAGCTTTTCCCTTGCCGGTACCAGACGCGGGACCAATTCAGCGCGCCCAGCAGCGCCAGACGGAACAGCGAGCGGTCGGCGCCGCGCGGCAGCTTCAGATCGAGCACCAGCTGACGGAAAATCTGGTCGTATCTCTCCCGGTCGGCACGCACCCGCCGCTGCAATTGCTCTTCGTGGATGGCGAAAAGACCGGTGCCGGTGATCTGGTGGATCGGGTTGTCGCCGGAAATGGCCGCGATATGCTCGGCGCAGGCCAGCTCGAGTCTCAGCCAGGGATCCGTCTGTTTCCTGATCCGTTCCTCGACCCGGGCAATCAATTGACCGAAGCCCTCGCGATGGACCGCGACGAAGAGATCTTCCTTGGCCGGGAAATAATGATAGACCGATCCGGGCAGCAGCCCCACCCGGCCGGCGATATCCCGGATCGAGGTGCCGCCGTAACCCTGCTGCGAGAAGAGCTCTGCCGCCGCCTGGAGGATGAGGTTGCGGCGCTCGTCGCCCCGGCCGTCGCCCTCCATGCCCAGGCGGGACCTCTTGGCGAATTTGCGCGTGACGTCGCCGCGGTGCAGGACCCCCCGCTGTCCGGCGGTGAGATTCGAGGCCGCCTCCTGGTCCAGCGCCTTCAATCGCTTGTAGGCGGTTTCGAGATCGTGCTTGCTCCAGATATAGCGGACCCCGGAGGGCGATATCGGATGACCGCGCTGGTTCAGCGCTGCGGCCACCTTCGCCTGACCCAGTTGCGGCTGCTCGCGGGCGTAGCGCAGCACCGCGACCGCGAGCGGGTTGTCCGCGGGTTTATCCGCGGGCTTGTGAGCTTTCAGCGCTTTCCCGTCCCGTGCCATTGCGAAAGGATACCGCAGGTGGCCGCGACCGATAACTAACCTTTTATCCAATCGTTTGACAAGTCAGTTTACAGGCGTTAGCCTGTCGCCAGAAAACGAACGATGCCCAGGGAGGGGTTGCCAATGAACGAAGTGGTCAGCATCACCGCTGCGGACGATATCGCCGTGATCACGATCGACAGTCCGCCGGTCAATGCCATCAACCAGGCCTTGCGGGCCGGCTTGAAGCGGGCTTTCACGGAACTCGCCAACCGGAGCGGGATCGAGGCCATCGTCCTGTGCTGCGCCGGCAAGACCTTCGTCGCCGGCGCCGACATCAAGGAATTCGACACCGGCATCGCAGCCCCGGGCTATCACGAGATCTATCGGCTGATCGAAGACAGCGAGGTCCCGGTGATCGCCGCCGTCCATGGCACGGCGCTGGGCGGCGGCGTCGAGCTGGCGCTGGCCTGCCATTACCGGGTCGCCCAGGAGTCCGCCAGCTTCGGCCTGCCCGAACTCTCGCTGGGCATCATCCCGGGCGCGGGCGGCACCCAGCGCCTGCCCCGCCTGATCCCGCTGGAGTCGGCGCTGGACATGATGCTCTCGGGCAAGCCGGTGACCGCCGCCCAGGCCAGGGAGCAGGGCCTGGTCGACCGGGTGTGCGCCGGCGCGCCGAAGGAGGCGGCGACCGCCTACGCCCGCGAGCTGATCATTCAGGGCAGAGGTCCGCGCCGCAGCCGCGACCAGCCGGTCAGGGGCGCCGAGCACGCCGGCGAGCTGCTCTCGGCCAAGCGCGCCCAGGTGGCCAAAACCATGAAGAACCGCAATTCGCCGGTCGCGCTGATCGACGCCGTCCAGGCAGCGGTCGAACTGCCCTTCGACGAAGGCATCAAGGTCGAGTCGGCGAAATCGGACGAGCTGCCCCAGGCGAGCGAATCCCGGGCGCTGCGCCACCTGTTCTTCGCCGAGCGCGAGGTGCGCAGGATTCCGGGATTGTCTTCGGCGATCAGGCCGCGGAGTATCGAACGCGTGGGCATCGTCGGCGCCGGCACCATGGGCGGGGGCATCAGCATGTGCTTCGCCAACGCCGGCATTCCCGTCACCCTGCTCGATACCGCCCAGGACAACCTGGACCGGGGTCTGGCGACCATCGTCAAGAATTACCAGCGCTCGGTCTCGCGCGGCAGCCTCGCCCAGGACCAGGCCGATCGAAGGCTGGGGCTGATCAAGACCAGCCTGGACTACGCCGCGCTCGCCGACGCCGATCTGGTGATCGAGGCGGTCTTCGAGGACATGGCGCTGAAGCGGGATATCTTCGCCAGGCTCGATGCCGCGGTGCGCCCGGGCGCCATCCTCGCGACCAATACCTCGACCCTGGACATCGACGGGATCGCAACGGTCACCCGTCGCCCCCAGGACATCGTCGGCCTGCATTTCTTCAGTCCGGCCAACGTCATGCCGCTGCTGGAAATCGTCCAGACCAAGAGCACGTCTGCCGAAGTGCTGGCGACGGCGCTGGAGACCGCCAAACGGATCAGGAAGACCGGGGTGGTGGCCAAGGTCTGCTACGGCTTCATCGGCAACCGGATGATGGATCCCTACGGGCGCGAAGCCGAGCGCTGCCTGCTGGAGGGCGCGACCCCGGAGCAGGTCGACGGCGCGCTGGA
>JAJZPJ010000204.1 GCA_021811225.1 Pseudomonadota bacterium | reverse complement strand
AAATAAACCATAGTGGGGGACTTATGAAATATGTCGTTTTCTCGGCGCTCGTCGCTGCTTCGGTCATGACCGCCGTGCCGGCCATGGCATCCGCCGGTTTCGATCTGGCCAAGAAAAGCAATTGCCTGGCCTGTCATACCGCGGACAAGAAACTGGTCGGCCCTGCTTATCGCGATATCGCCAAGAAATATGCCGGCGACAAAGGAGCGGAAGCCAAGCTGATCGAGAAGGTGAAGAAGGGCGGAGGCGGTGTCTGGGGCCCGATCCCGATGCCGCCCAACACGCTGGTCAAGGACGCGGACATCAAGACCCTGGTCAAGTGGATACTTGCCGGCGCCAAGTGATCAGGCCGGAGCGTCCGGGTCTGCGGCCGGCGTGGCGAGCAGCAAGGACTGCCGGCGTCAACCCTGGCAGTCTTGAGTGCCGAAGCTGCGCGAGAAGCCGCCGCCCTCGCCGTCGTGGGCGGGATAAATGCACATCAGGATGGATAGCGAGTTCTTGAGCTTGCGGATGTCGGGCGGGAACGCCGAAAAAGGCGAGGCCCGCTCGACCACCCGCTTGATGTAGTCGATCACCGCTCCCTGGTCGGCGGCGCGAAGCACGCGGTAGCTCTTCAGGCTGCCGTCCGCATTCAGGCTTATCCGGACCAGCGCTTTGTGCGAGCCCCTGGCTCCCGTCGCATAAGGAACGAAGGCGGCGCTCCGGTTCAGCTTGCGGACGAAGGCATCGAAATACATTGCCATGCTGAACGGTTCGACGGCTTTGCCCCTCGCCGTCTGCTGCTCCGGCGTTTCCTCGTCGGCCTCGCCCTCGGGATATCGCCCGAACTGCCGGGCCATGGCCAAGGATCTTTGCACCAGTTCGTCGCCCGTCGGCGGTTTGGCTCGGGGCGGCAGCCCGCGGAGGAATTTGTTCATGTCGGAGCGCTCGGCAGCGGACCATGACCGGGTCTTCCACGCGTCGTCGGCCGCCGTCAGCTGCCGCTGCGCCCTTGGATTTTTCGGCGCGGCCGGGCGTTTCACGAGCGCACTCGACGGAGGCCGCACCGGCGGGGTCGGCGGCGCGGACGGCCTGATCAATGTGGCGATCAGGGCTGGCCGCAGCGCGCGGGTCGAATTGCCGTGACCGGGTCTTTGCGGTGGCGCGGAGAAGCCGATGAACAGAACGGCAGCGTGCAGCAGCAGGGAGAGGAGGACAGCCAGCCGGAGCGAGCTCCGGCTGCGCGCATTGCGGTATTCCATGCCGCGTATCTTAGCGAAATACCCGGGGCTGTCCGGCCAATGCCCGAAAATACCCGGAATCGGTATTGCCGCCGCGGTTGCCCGAGGGGACCCTACAGGATGTTCAGGATGTAGCCGCCGGACTTGTCGTCGCGCTGCAGCTTGAGCAGCTGGCGCTTCTCCGCCTCTTCGAGCAGCTCGCTGAAGGAGCGGAAGCCGTAGTAGGATTCGGTGAAGCCGGGCTTGCGCCGCTTCAGCGCCTGCTTGACCATCGAACCCCAGATCTGTTCGCCGGCGCCGCGCTCCGCGACCAGCGCCTCGATGGTCTCCAGGGTCAGGTCGAGCGCCTCCTGCTTCCTGTCCTCCTCGGCGCTGCGCGCTTTCGGTTTGCTTTTTGCGGCGGCGGCCGGCTCGGCCTTCTCCGGGCGCTTCTTCGCGCTGCGCTTCTTGGTCTCCTCCTCGCGCACCAGGTCGTCGTAGAAGATGAACTCGTCGCAATTGGCGATCAACAGATCGGAGGTCGAGTTCTTGACGCCGACGCCGATCACCAGCTTGTTGTTCTCGCGCAGCTTCGACACCAGCGGCGAGAAGTCCGAGTCGCCGCTGATGATGACGAAGGTGTCGACGTGCGATTTCGTGTAGCAAAGATCGAGCGCATCGACCACCATGCGGATGTCGGCCGAATTCTTGCCGGACTGGCGCACGTGGGGAATCTCGATCAGCTCGAAGGCGGCCTCGTGCATGCCGGCCTTGAAGTCCTTGTAGCGCTCCCAGTCGCAATAGGCCTTCTTGACCACGATGCTGCCCTTGAGCAGCAGGCGCTCCAGCACCTTCCTGATGTCGAACTGCGCGTACTTGGCGTCGCGCACGCCCAGCGCGACGTTCTCGAAATCGCAGAACAGCGCCATGTTGGTGATTTCATTTTGTGCCGCCATCATAGTTTCCTCGTTTGCCGGCCCGGCGCGGTTATCGGCGGGGTTGCCGTCTCATCTCGGCTTCCGCGTCCGGCCGCGGATGATGAGGCATCAGGATACGCCTCCCGCTTCGCCCCGCCCAGGTTTCCCGCCGCCTCGCGCGAGCCGAGCCGACCGCCGCCCATTCCGCTCAACTGGCCAGGGAGGCGAGCGCGGCGGGTGAAGCTTGTTCCGCTTCGTCCTGCTGCTGCAGCGCCCACATCTGGGCATAGACGCCGTCCCGCTCGAGCAGCGCGCGGTGGCTGCCGCGTTCGACGATGCGGCCCTGGTCGAGCACCAGGATCTCGTCGGCGTTCATCACCGTCGACAGCCGGTGGGCGATCACCAGCGTGGTGTGGCCGATCGCCACCTGTTCGAGCTGGGCCTGGATCGCCTTCTCGGTCTTGGAGTCGAGCGCCGAGGTGGCCTCGTCGAAGATCAGGATCGGCGGGTTCTTGAGCAGCGCCCGGGCGATCGCGACGCGCTGCTTCTCGCCGCCGGAGAGCTTGAGGCCGCGCTCGCCGACCGGGGTCTGGTAGCCGTCGGGCAGGCGGGCAATGAACTCGTCGAGCTGGGCGGCGCGCGCGGCGGCGATCACCTCTTCGCGGCTCGCCTCCGGCCGGCCGTACTGGATGTTGTAGTACAGGGTGTCGTTGAACAGCACCGTGTCCTGGGGCACGATGCCGATCGCCGCGCGCAGGGACGACTGGGTCAGCGCCCGGATGTCCGAGCCGTTGATTCTGATGCCGCCGCCATTGACGTCGTAGAAGCGGTAGAGCAGGCGCGCCAGGGTGGACTTGCCCGAGCCGCTGTGCCCGACCACCGCCACCGTCTTGCCGACGGGGATGGTGAAATCCACGTCGAACAGGATCTGGCGCTTGGCGTCGTAGCCGAAGCCGACGTGATCGAAGGCGACGGCGCAGCCGCCGCCCTCGAGCGTCCGAGCGTCGGGGGCATCCTGCACCTCGCGGTGCTGGTTCAACAGGATGAACATGCGTTCGATGTCGGTGAGCGCCTGGCGAATTTCCCGATAGAGCACGCCCAGGAAGTTGAGCGGGATGTAGAGCTGGATCAGGAAGGCATTGACCAGCACGATGTCGCCCACCGTCATCCGGCCCGAGGCGACGCCCGAGGCCGCCCGCCACATCATCAGGCCCACCGCGACGGAGATGATCAGCGCCTGTCCCAGGTTGAGGAAGGAGAGCGACATCTGGCTTCTCACCTGGGCGGTCTCCCACTTCTGCAGCTGGCCGTCGTAGCGCTTGGCCTCGTACAGCTCGTTGTTGAAGTACTTGACCGTCTCGTAGTTGAGCAGACTGTCGATGGCGCGGATGTTGGCGGCGGAGTCCAGTTCGTTGGCTTCGCGGCGCAGGTGGGTGCGCCAGTTGGTGACGGTCACGGTGAAGGCGATGTAGGTCGCGAGCGCGCCCACGGTGATCAGCACGAAGCTGGCGTCGTACTTGTAGGCGAGGATGCCCAGCACCAGCGCGATTTCCACCAGCGTCGGCAGGATCGAATACAGCGTGTAGCTGATCAGCGAGCCGATGGCGCGCGTGCCGCGCTCGATGTCGCGGGTCAGGCCGCCGGTCTGGCGCTCCAGATGAAAGCGCAGCGAGAGCGCGTGCAGGTGCTCGAACACCTGCAGGGCGATGGTGCGCACCGCGCGCTGGGTCACCCGGGCGAACAGCAGCTCGCGCAACTCGGTAAACAGCGAGGTCGAGAAGCGCAGCACGCCGTAGGCGGCCAAGAGGCCCAGCGGCACCAGCAGCGCCGCCGATTCGTGCAGCCCGCGCGGCACGCCCAGGGCGTCGATGATGCGCTTGAACACCATCGGCACCGCGACGTTGGCGACCTTCGCCCCGATCAGGAACACCAGCGCGAAGGCGACGCGCCCCTTCCAGGCCAGCAGATAGGGGACCAGGGCCTTGACCGTCTGCCAGTCGTGGCGCTCCTTCGGCTGCGGGCCGGGCAGGGCGGTAGCGCTCGTGCTTCTTCTCATGGCCGAATTCTACCCGTTCGTGGCAGGAAGCCTCGCCGGGCCTTATCATGCGGGCAGACGAAAGAATGGGAGCCGACATGAACGAACAGAAGATCACCCTGCCGGACATCCAGCCGACCCTGCGCGTGGTGCCGATGCCCGCCGACGTCAATGCCGCGGGCGACATCTTCGGCGGCTGGGTGATGTCCCAGGTGGACTTGGCCGGCGGTTTCGCCGCCATGAAGCGCGCGCGCGGGCGCATCGCCACCGTCGCGGTCAATGCCTTCCAGTTCAAGCAGCCGATCTCGGTCGGCGACGTGGTGAGCTTCTACGCCGAGGTGATCCGCGTCGGCCGCACCTCGATCACCGTCGATGTCCAGGTCTATGCCGAGCGGCACCCGGCGGACCCGGTGGTGGTCAAGGTCACCGAGGCGACCCTGACCTACGTCGCGACCAACGACGACGGCACGAAGCGCGAGCTGCCCGGTCTATGAGCTGAGCCGGCGCGTGAGCGCCCGCGCCGCCATGCGCAG
>JAJZPJ010000203.1 GCA_021811225.1 Pseudomonadota bacterium | reverse complement strand
AAACCCTGTTTCTATTAAGGACAACGGGCGCCGAAGCGCTCATTGTCCTGTTCAGCAAAGCCCGGTCACGGCGACCTCACTCATCCGGGTCCCGATATTCCCGGGGCAGATGGTGGGCGATGCCCTTATGACAATCGATGCAGGACTTGCCCGCCTTCTCCGCCACAATATTGGTATCCTGGGTGGCAGGCGGTAGTACGTTCAAGGACAGTATCTTTGGAAATTACGCTCTGGCCTTCCTGTTTGCCGGCATCGTAGCGGGGCTAGTCTGCGCTTTCCGCTCCCGGGTGACGAGCAGACGCGAAGAACGGACGATGCGGTGACTGTCCGAGTAAAGCCCAGCGGTCAAGCGGCCTTACTCATTTCCTTGCGCACCAGTTCGGCGCCATGTCCATCGTCCATGGAGTAGCTTCGACTGACGAGCGCCCAGCCTTGCCGCTGCTCGCACTCGACTGCCCGATCAAGCTCGTCCTTGTTGGTCGAGCAAAGCCGCAGGCGATCGGGTGGGGGGGTGCCGCCTCGCCTTTGAGCCGCGGTCGCAGCTATAAGTGTCCTCTTTACCATAGATAACCTGATCAAAGGACTACATTTTACTATTTCCGGCGCCTTATCGGCAAGTGTCATAAAGGCTCGCCAATCACTGGACGCTGAGTGATCCGATGGCAACAGCGAAACCGGCGGGTTAAATGCCGGTCCGCCGCGCCGGTTTCGTTTCATTTTGCCACCGTAATTCCTTGATTGAACATATAAATTACCGCAGCGCGCATCTCGGCATCGGTTAAATCGGCCATGCCGCCGCGCGCAGGCATCCCGCCATGCCCGTGGATAGCCGAACTTACGAGTGCATCCATGCCGTGCGTGCCCCGAGGTATCCAAGCCGCACGATCGCCGATCTTGGGTGCGCCGTTCAGTCCCGTCTCATGACATTTGACGCACTGCGCTTTCACGATGTTTTCGCCGGAACGTGGAACGATTTTGCTGGCCTTGTCGGTCGGTTCTGCCCAGTGCCCCCCCGACTGATTGACCATATAGGTGATGGCGCGCTGAATTTCGTAGTCGCTGACATTGGGATTGCCGCCGTGAGCCGGCATCTTCCGGATGCCATTTAGTGCCGACTGGGTCAAGCCGCCCAAGCCTTTGGCTTCACGCAGGCTCCATGCTTTCTTGTCGCCGATTCTCGGCGCACCATTGATGCCCTTCTCGTGACATGCGGAACAAACGGCTGCCACCACCTCCTTGCCACTTCGATCGCCGCCAACGGCCTTCGCTGTTCCAGGCGTAGCCGCCATCGCCAGGGCGAAGCCGACCGAAACCACGACAAGTCGTTTAGCTGTCTTGATAGAATTCATGCTGATCTCCTGTTGGTGTGCCCGATATGCCCTCCTTGTCATCGGAAGACGCTTTTATTTTCTTATATTGAGCGCATAGACCGTGTCGCGATTTGACCTCGATCAACTATAACTATGGTATTTGTATTTTCATCGTATCTATTTGGTATCTGTGAAACTTGTCACGGACGGCCATGAAGAAAACTTTGGCGCCCCTTCTGGCCACCCTCACCATCCAAGTGATGACCGCGCTGTCTATGATGGCGGTCCCAGTGTTGTCCCTACCGTTCAGGATCTTGAACTATCGCTGGTGCGGGCAGGTATTCTGCTGGCGATCGCACAAGCGGGCGGCGTCTTCGGTCGTATCGTCTGGGGAACGGTGGCGGATCGGTGGATTCCGCCGCAGCGCATGTTCGGCCTGCTCGGGCTGACAATGGCAAGCGGCGCCGCGGCAACGGCGCTATTTTCTCCCGCCCGGCCAGCTTCGGCGCTGATGCTTACGCTCACGTTGTTCGGCGCCGCGGCGATCGGCTGGAACGGCGTGGTGACCGGGCCATTGCTGTTCGGTGCCATCGTCGGCAGCGGGCTGGGCTATCGGGCGGCCTACCTATTGCTGGCACTGCCCGCGCTCGCGGTCGGACTGCGCTTCACCTTCGGTCGTTGAGCGATGGGGCGAACTGGCGATATTGCCCGCCCTGAAAAACCAGGGGCGGTTGATCCGAGCGCGCGAAGCTCTCCACTTGGCCGACGAAAATCAGATGGTCGCCGCCGGCATGGCGCATCTCGTTGCGGCACTCGAACCAGGCACAGCAGCCCGACAGCAAGGGTGCGCCGGTCGCGCCCAAAGCGAAATCGAGGCCGGCGAACTTGTCGGTCTGCGTCGCAGCAAAGCGCTGTGACAATGCCTGCTGATCCTGGGCTAGAACATTGATCGCGTAGTGGCTGCAATCCTTGAATGCCGGTAGCGATGATGAATTGAGCGACAGACTCCACAATACCAGCGGCGGATCAAGCGACACTGCGGCAAAAGAATTGATGGTCAAGCCGATAGCCGCCCCAGCCGAAGTCCGGGTCGTGATGACCGTGACGCCCGTGGTATAGCTACCCAGTGCGCTGCGAAAGGCGCGGGTATCGAACTCGCTCATCGTCGCACTCGTTTCGGCGTTCGCAGAAAAGCGAGCCGATGCCACGGCTTCGGTAGGTTTTCGAAGTACAGACAAATCGCTATCCTCGGCTAGAATGTTTCATTTTCCCGATGAGAACCCCCATGAGATTCGGCACCCCCCTGTCTCCGTCCGCAACGCGCGTGATGCTGCTCGGCAGCGGCGAGCTCGGCAAGGAAGTGATTATCGCCTTGCAGCGTCTCGGCGTCGAGGTGGTCGCGGTGGACCGTTACCCGGGCGCGCCGGGCATGCAGGTCGCGCACCGCAGCCATGTCATCGACATGACCGACGGCGCCGCCTTGCGTTCGCTGGTCGAGCGCGAGCGGCCGCAACTGATCGTGCCCGAGATCGAGGCCATCGCCACCGACATGCTGGTGGAAATAGAGCGGGACGGTCTGGCTGAGGTCATCCCGACCGCCCGCGCGGCGCGCCTCACCATGAACCGGGAAGGAATCAGGCGACTGGCGGCCGAGGAATTGGGCCTGCCGACCTCGCCTTACCGCTTCGCCGATTCGCTGGCTGAGTTGCAGGCGGCCATCGACGGGGGTATCGGATACCCTTGCCTGGTCAAACCGGTGATGTCCTCTTCCGGCAAGGGCCAGTCGCTGCTGCGCTCGCAGCAAGACGTGGCCAAGGCGTGGGGCTATGCTTGCGCCGGCGGCCGGGTCAAGCAGAACCGCATCATCGTTGAGGGATTCATCGACTTCGACTACGAAATCACCTTGCTCACCGTGCGTGCCCGCGGCTCGAACGGCGAGATCCAGACCCATTTTTGCGAGCCCATCGGCCATCTCCAGGTGCATGGCGACTACGTCGAATCCTGGCAACCGATGGTCATGTCGGCCCGGGCGCTGGAAAGGGCACAGGAGATTGCCGGCATGGTCACCGGCAATCTCGGTGGCCGCGGCATCTTCGGCGTCGAACTGTTCGTCAAGGGCGATCAAGTGTGGTTCTCCGAGGTCAGCCCGCGCCCGCACGACACTGGCCTGGTCACGTTGTGCTCGCAGCGGCTGTCGGAATTCGAACTGCATGCCCGCGCGATTCTCGGACTGCCGGTGGATGTCTCGCTGCGGGAGCCCGGCGCCTCGGCTGTGATCTACGGCGGCATCGAAGAAAAGGGCATCGCCTTCGAAGGCGTGGCAGACGCCTTGGCCGTGCCGCGCTCCGATCTGAGACTGTTCGGCAAGCCCGAGAGCTTCATCAGGCGGCGCATGGGGGTTGCCCTGGCCTGCGGCCGCGACACCGATGAAGCTCGAGAGCGGGCTAAGCTCGTGGCGAACCAGGTGCGGCCGGTCAAGGCCAAATGACCGGATGTCGCTCAGGAACTTCGCTCAGACGCAGCCGGTCGGTTTGGGCAAGCCACCATACTTGGTGATCGGTTTCATCGGACCGGTCAGCCAGAGCTCAAAAATCTCCTTCTGATCGATTTCGATGTACTTGGCGAACTTGCGGATCGGCGGCACCACGTTGAACTCTTCGAAGTACTCGCGGGCCTTGATGATCTGCTGCCACTTAACCTCATCCAGATTGAAGCCGTCGACCGCCGCCATCTCGTGAGCGATTTCAGGCGTCCATTGGCTCATGTCGGTCAAATAACCGTCGCCGTCGCGTTCCGGGATAGTCATACATTTTCCTCGCAATAAGGGCCGTGCCGGAGCAGATCCGCGGCCGAAGTTGATTAAATCTAAACTAATTAAATAATATCTAAGCAAATTAGTCAAGTAATTGGGGGTTTTTCCGGAAATGCACTCGACGCCCGATTTTTCCGCCAGACTGGTCAAGTGGCACGAGCGGCACGGTCGCCACGACCTGCCCTGGCAGCGGACCCGGGACCCGTATCGCGTCTGGCTGTCGGAGATCATGCTGCAGCAGACCCAAGTCGCCACGGTCATCCCTTATTACCAGCGCTTTCTCGAACGCTTTCCGGATCTGGCGACGCTGGCGGCAGCGCCCGTGGCAGAGGTGATGGCGCTGTGGAGCGGACTCGGTTACTACGCCCGGGCGAGAAACGCCCACGCCTGCGCCAAAGCCGTTATGCGGGAGCACGGCGGCAGCTTCCCCCGGGAGGCCTCGCTCATCGGACGACTGCCGGGGATCGGGCCATCGACCGCCAACGCCATCGCGGCGTTCTGCTTCGGAGCGTCCACGGTGATCCTCGACGGCAACGTCAAGCGCGTGCTCTGCCGGCACTTCGGGCTGTCCGGCTATCCCGGCAAACCCGCGGTGGAAAAGGAGCTGTGGCGCCTGGCAGAGGCCCTCGCTCC
>JAJZPJ010000014.1 GCA_021811225.1 Pseudomonadota bacterium | reverse complement strand
TGGCAGGCGCCGCACTTCGCGGTCAGCAACTGCACCGGCGATTCGCCGGCCGACGCCGCCGCGGCAAACACCGCCAGCATGCCGATGAACAGACCCCGCATCCAGCCTCGAAACGCGCCGAGGCCATGTCCACCGTCACGCCTACTGCTATGAGCTGCCACTGTCATTTCTGCGATCCTCAAGTTGTCAGTATCCGGAAACCCGTCGCCGGGTGGATCTGCCGCTCTCCATCGGTCCCGGCCTATTGCAGCAGGGCCGCGAGCGGCGCGCACTCGATCCCCAGGGCGGCGCCCACCGCCGGATGCACCACGCGGCCCTGATGCACGTTCAAACCGTTGGCCAGGTGCCTGTCCTCCCGGCAGGCGCGCTGCCAGCCCAGATCGGCCAGCCTGAGCGCGAAGCGCAGCGTCTCCGCGGTCAGTGCCAGCGTCGCGGTGCGCGCCACCGCCCCGGGCATGTTGGCGACGCAGTAATGGACGATGCCATCCACTTCGTAGAGCGGTTCGGCGTGGGTCGTCGGCCGGCTGGTTTCGAAGCAGCCGCCCTGGTCGATGGCGACATCCACCAGCACCGAGCCCTTGCGCATCAGCCCGAGCATGGCCCGGCTCACCAGCTTGGGCGCCTTGGCGCCGGGAACGAGCACCGCCCCGATCACCAGGTCCGAATCGGCGACGGCCCGTTCGATGCCGTCGGCATTGGCCTGCAGCGTCTTCAGACGCGGCCCGTAGAGTCCGTCGAGTTCCTGCAGGCGGGACTTGGAAGTGTCGATCAGCGTCACGTCCGCACCCATGCCCAGGGCGACCTTGGCGGCATTCTCGCCCACGACGCCGCCGCCGATCACCGTGACCCGCGCCGGCAGAACGCCCGGAACGCCGCCCAGCAACACCCCGGCCCCGCCCACGGATTTGGTCAGCGCATACGCCCCCATCTGCGGCGCCAGGCGTCCGGCGACCTCGCTCATCGGCGCCAGCAGCGGCAGCCGTCCCTGGTCGTCGGTCACGGTCTCGTAGGCGATCGCGGTGCAGCCCGACTTGAGGAGCAGTTGCGTCTGCTGCGGATCGGGCGCCAGGTGCAGATAGGTAAACAGCACCTGGCCCTGGCGCATCATCGCGCATTCGGCGGGCTGGGGCTCCTTCACCTTGACGATCAGTTCCGCATCGGCGAACAGTTTTTCCGCCTGCACCACGATGCGCGCGCCCGCATCCCGGTATTGCCCGTCGTCGAAGCCGATCGCCGCGCCCGCCCCGCTTTGCACCGACACCCGGTGGCCGTGCGCCACCGCCTCCCGCACCCCGGCCGGCGTCATGCCCACGCGGTATTCGTGATTCTTGATTTCCTTCGGTACGCCGATATGCATTGAGTGCTCCAAATTTTGTTCAGACAAGATCAGAGGCGCGGTGCCGGTCACAGCCCCGCTTCGACTTCGGTGAAGGCGCCGGCCAGGGCTTCGACGATCAGATCGATCTCGGCCGCCTGTATGGTCAGCGCCGGGGAGAGGATGATGTTGCCGCCCGAGTGACGCACCATGGCGCCGCGCCGGTAGGCGGCCTTGGCCACCTTGGCGGGGACATCCGCGCCGCGCGCAAACGGCGCCTTGGTGGTCTTGTCGGCGACCATCTCCAGGCAGACCATCAGGCCGCGCCCGCGCACATTGCCCACCGTGCGGAACCGCTGCTCGAAGCCCGCCAGGGCGGCCAGCAGCCGTTGCCCCTGCCGGGCGGCGTTGCCCGGGATGTCTTCCGCTTCGAGGATGTCCAGGGTCGCCAGGGCGGCGGCCGCGGCGACCGGGTGGGCGCTGTAGGTGTAGCCGTGGGACAGGCTGCCGGCGCCCGGATCGGCGTTGGCGAAGGCCGAGACCACCTTGCCGCCGATCGCCGTCGCGCCCAGCGGCACGTAGCCCGACGAGATGCCCTTCGCCAGACACATCAGATCCGCCTGCACCCCCCACAGGCGGGTGCCGAACATCTCGCCGGTGCGGCCGAAGCCGGTCACCACCTCGTCGGCGATCAGCAGCACGCCGTACTTGTCGCACACCTCGCGCACCAGCGGCCAGTAGTTCTCGGGCGGCACGATCACGCCGCCGGCACCCTGCACCGGCTCGGCGATGAACGCCGCGACCGTATCCGGTCCCTGGAACTGGATCTCCCGCTCCAGCAGTTGGGCGCAGATTTCGCCCAGCTTGACCGGATCGTCGGTGTAGGGATTGCGGTAGAGCCAGGGGGTATCGACGTGGAAGCAGCCGGGCAGCAAGGGCTCGTAGGCGCGCCGGAAATTGGTGTTGCCATTGACCGACATGCCGCCGAAATGCACGCCGTGATAACCCTGCCTCAGGGAAATGTACTTGCTGCGATCGCCCTGCCCCTTGATCTTCCAGTATTGCCGGGCGATTTTCAGGGCGCTCTCCACCGCGTCCGAGCCGCCGTTGCAGAAGAAAACCGCCTCGATGCCGTCGGGCCGCATCATCCTGACCAGGCGCTCGGACAGTTCGATGGCGCGGGCGTGGGTGGTGCCGCGAAAGACGTTGTAGAAGGGCAGCTCGTCCAGTTGCGCCACCACCGCGTCGCGGATCTCCTTGCGCCCGAAGCCCAGGTTCGCGCTCCACAGTCCGCCGACGCCGTCGACCATCTTGTGGCCGTCGACATCCCAGATCCAGACGCCGTCGCCCTTGACGATGATGTCGGGAGGGGAATCCTGCATGGCCTTGGGAAACGCCATCGGATGCCAGAGGTAGCGCGCGTTGTTGGCTTTGAGGAATGCGGGATCGAATGACATCTTGGTTGCCTTTGCAATGAGGAGCGAGCTCGACGAACCGATCAACAGCTCGTGATCGGCGCGAGTCCGAGCCGGGTGAGAACTGCGCGGCAGGCGCCGGCCGGATCGCGCAGATCGAAGAGTTGCGTCTGCAGGCCGAACTGGTGGGCCCCGACGATATTGCGCAGCTGGTCATCGACGAACAGCAGGCTCGACGCCGGCAGGTCCATCGCCGCGACCGCCGCGGCGTAGGCCTCGGGGCGCGGCTTCAGGATCTTGCTGTGGCTGCCGTCGATCACCAGCGAAATTTCACTCATGATCGCCAGTCTTTTCAGGAACTGCTCGCCGTAGAACAGCTCCAGCTCGTTGGAGAGGATGCCCACGCGGATTCCGTGGCTCGCGACCTGACGCACCAGGCTCAGCATCTGCGGCCGCACCGCGGCGTCGGGCTCGGTGTGGCGCAGGCGCTTGAGCAGTGCGAGCATGTCCCAGCCCGGCTCGCCGCAGGCGGCTCCGAGCTGGCGCGCGCGCGCCGCCCAATAGTCGCGCTCGCTGATCTCGTCGCGCTGCATCGCCCGCCACAGCTCGTCGCTTTCCGGGTCCAGCGGACCCAGCCAGGTCAGGCTGCCCGGCGCGAGCCCGAGACTCGCCTCGGTCTCGCGGTGCTTCTCGAACAGCGAGTAGGTGATGACGCTGCCGAAATCGAGCAGCAGGCCGGTGGGTGTCGTATACATCAGCTTGCCGCCTCCGGAGCGGCGCCGGGCGCAACGATGCCGTCGCGCACCCAGCGGTCGAAGACCGCCAGCGCGGCCTCGGCGAATTCGGGATCGTTGATGTGCGCGTCGAGCTCCAGCAGCGCGACGGGCGGGCCTACCCGGTCGCGCAGCTCTGCCAGCATCGCCGCGTGGCCCTGGGCGTCGTGCAGCGCCTGGCCTTCCCGGTCCCACTCCTGGATGCCGGCGCGCGGCAGTATCAGCGCGGTCGGCCCCTGCGCCTCGGCCAGCCGGTCGGCGATGTAGCGCGCCGTTTCGCGCCGCTCCGCGGCCGTGGCGGTCACCGACGCGATCAGGCGGTTGTGCGCGTGATGCGGCCGGTCCCGGTAGCGCTCGGGCAGCGGCTGCCACGCCGGCAGATCGATCATGTCCACCGCCCCGGGGGCGACGATTTGCGGGATGCCGGCCCGACCCGCGGCCGTCAGCCGGCCGGCGCCGGAGCTGACCACCGAGCCGTGGACCTGATTGCTGAGCTCCTGGAGGCTGAAGTCCATCACCGCCGCGAACCTGCGCTCCGCCGCCAGGGCCTCGAAGGCCCGTCCGCCCATGCCGGTGGTGTGGAACACGGCGACTTCGTAGCCGCGCAATTCCAGCGCCGGCTTCAGGCGCACCATGTAGCTGAGGCAGCTCTTGCCCAGCGAGGTCATGCCGATCAGCGGACGCGCGGCGCCGACCGGCAGCGCCGCGCGGCAAGCCCCCAGAACGGCGCCGGCGGCCTGCCGCAGTATCGCTGCGCAAATGCTGTTCAGGCCATACAAGCCCCCCGCCCAGAGCACCATCATCAGGTCGGGGACGATGCGCTCCGGCGGAATCAGATGGGAGAAGGCGACGGTGGACACCACCAGCTTGGGCACCCCCAGCGGCAGCGCCGCGGCGACATCGAGCGACAGGTCGGTGCCCATGGTGCCGCCGAGGATCATCACGCCCTGGATCCGTCCCTCGGCGCACAAGCGCGCCGACAGGCGCGCCGCGCCCTCGGCCATCTTGCTCATGGCCAGATTCTCGTCGCCGCCGGCGGCGAGCTCGGCCAACGAACAGCCGGCTGCGGCGGCGACCTCGGCATTGCTCAGGTCCGGGGCGAACGCGGGCGCGCCGAGCACGCCGACATCCATGATCAGCGCCCGGCCACCGCCCTCTTCCAGCCGCTCGCGGACGAAGCGCAGTTCCTCCGCCTTGGTGTCGCAGGTGCCGACCACCAGCACGCAGGGCGACGCGGAATGAGCGGTCATTTCCTTCGTCATGTCACGCAGCGATGGAGAACAGCTTGACATCGGTGTAGCCGAGCAGGCCCTCGAGGCCGCTCTCATGGCCGAAGCCGCTCTCCTTCCAGCCGCCGAACGGGGTCTCCGGCTGCGAAATGCCGAAGTGATTGACGCCGACCATGCCCGCCTCCAGCTCCTCGCCGAGGCGGTATGCGCTGACCAGGTCGTGGGTGAAGCCATAAGCGGCCAGGCCGTAAGGCAGGCCGTTGGCGGCGGCGATCGCCTCGTCGAGGGTCGCGAAGGATTGCAAAACGGCGATCGGTCCGAACGGCTCCTCGTGCATGATCATGGCCTCCGGCGGCACCTCGGCGAGCACCGTCGGCGCGAAGAAATAACCGCTCTCGCCGAGCCGGCGCCCGCCGCAGAGCAGCTTGCCGCCGCGCGCCACGGCATCGTCCACCAGGCGCTGCATGTCGCCCAGGCGCCGGAAGCTGACCAGCGGCCCCATGGCAACGCCTTCTTCGAGCCCCGATCCGACGCGGATCGCCTTGGCCTCGGCCGCGAACGTGGCACAGAATTTCCTGAACTTGGCGTGATGCACGTAGAAGCGCGTCGGCGAGGTGCACACCTGGCCGCCGTTGCGGAATTTCGCCACCACCGAGGCCCTGGCGACCTGTTCCGCGTCGGCATCCTGACAGACGATCACCGGCGCGTGGCCGCCCAGCTCCGCCGTATAGCGCTTGATCCCCTTGGCCGCCAGATCGCCGAGCAGGCGCCCGACCCGGGCCGATCCGGTGAAGGAAACCTTTCTGATCACGGGCGAAGCGATCAGATGGCTGGACACCTCGTCGGGCCGGCCGCACACCATGTTGAGCACGCCGGGCGGCAGCCCCGCGTCGTGGAAGGCGCGCACGAATTCCATGCAGGAGGCGGGCGTCTCCTCCGCCGGCTTGATGATCACGCTGCAGCCCGCCGCCAGCGCGCCGCCGAGCTTGCGGGCCGGCAGGTTGGCGGGGAAATTCCACGGCGTGAAGGCGGCGACGGGCCCGACCGGATGACGCGCCACCAGCTGGCTCAGCACCTCCGAAGAGCGCGGCGGCACCGTCCGGCCGTAGAGACGCTTGCCCTCCTCCGCCAGGAAATCGATGATTTCGGCGCTCAGCAGGACCTCGCGCGTCGCCTGCGCATAGGGCTTGCCCTGTTCGAGGGTGAGCGCCATGGCGATCTCGGCGGCGCGCTCGCGCACCAGCTGGGTGGCGCGCACGATGATCTTCTGCCGCTCGAAGGCGCTGGTCCTTTTCCAAATCTCGAAACCCGCCGCGGCGGACGCGAGCGCGGCGTCGAGTTCGGATTTTCCGACCAGGGGCAGCATCCCCAGTTCGCTCTCGTTTGCCGGATTGACGACCGGAATCTCGCCTCCGGAGGCCCGGGACAGCCACTGGCCGCCGACATACAGGGCCAGCGCCGGATAGTGCGCCTTGCTCATACCATCACCTTTCGCGTGATTGCCGCCGGACGCAGCCATGAGCGGCGCGCCGTTTCGTTCGCGGAATGCATTCATCCTAGATCTCCGCGCGAATCAAGTCGCGATTGCGCACGCGCAGAAAGAAGCCATAGACGGCGCCCGCGACCATCCAGGTCACGCCCACGTCCATGGCGAAGCGGCTCATCCCCGAGAGCACCGCCATGACCACCGCCAGGCCGATCATCGGCACCAGCCAGTGCACGAAGATCTGGCGCGAACGCATCTTCAGGGCGAAGTGGTTGAGCACCGACAGATGCAGCAGGGCGAAACCCGTCAGGGCGCCGAAATTGACGATGGACGCCAGTTCGTCCAGCCGGTCGCGCATCGCCAGCGCGATCACCAGCGACAGGCCCGAGGACGCCAGCATGCCGACGTAGGGCGTGCCGTATTTGGGATGCACGCGGCCCAGGATCGAAGGCAGCTGCCGGTCCCGCCCCATCGCGAACAGCACCCGGGCGACGCCGGCCTGCATCGGCACCGGATTGGAAAAGCCATTGACCAGGGCGATCACCCAGGCCATGAAGGCGGCGAAGCCCGCACCCACGGCCCAGTGCGCCAGCTCGAACGCCGCCGCCGCGGGGTCCTGGATGCGCAGGCCGGGCAGCAGATCGCCGACGATCCAGGTCTGGACGACGAAGATCAGCGTGGCCACCGCCAGCGTGCCCATGATCGCCCGGCCCACGGTCTTGCCGCTGGGGTCCCGGGTCTCTTCGGCCAGCGTCGAGATGGCGTCGAAGCCCAGGAAGGACAGCACGGCGATCGATGTCGCGCTGAAGATCTTGCCGGCATGGAAGCTCGCGGCGTCGAACAGCGGATGCAGGGTCAGCGCGCCGTCGCCCTTGCCGCCCAGCAGCGCCACCAGCGCCAGCGCCAGAAACGCCAGCAGCATCGCCCCTTGCAGCGCCAGGAAGGCGAAATTGACCCGGGTCGTGACGCGGATGCCGAACCAGTTGAAGGCCAGGGTGATGCCCATGGTCAGCAGGATCCAGACCCAGCGCCCGACGTCGGGCAGCAGCGTGCTCATGGCGATCGAGGCCAGGACGTAGAGCAGCGCCGGGATCAACAGATAGTCGAGCAGGATCATCCAGCCGGCCATGAAGCCCGCGAAGCGGCCCAGCCCCATCCTGGCGAAGGCATAGACGGAACCGGCATTGGGCACGGCCTGGCACATCGTGGCGTAGCTGCGGGCGGTGAAGTACATGCACGCCGCGCCGAACAGATAGGCCAGCACGACCAGGCCGCCGGAGGCATCCCAGACGAAGCCGATGGTCGACAAGGGGGCGATCGGCGCGATGTAGGCCAGGCCGTAGGCGACCAGATCCCAGTAGCCCAGCGTCTTCTGCAGCCCCGCCGGCTCAGTCATGGCCGGCGCCTTGCGCGGTGACCACCCCGGCCATCGAGAACACCTGCAGCGTCCCGTCCGGGGCTGCGACCGCGGCGGTCAGCGCCAGGCGGTCGCTGCGCTGGGTGAGCGTGAAGCTGCGGCCGCCGTCGCTGCTTTGCAGCTGGACGCCGTCGAGGCCGACGGCGTCCACCTTCTTGCCGTCTTCGACGATGTCGGTGATCGAGCTCTTGGTGCCGCTTGGCACCGGCCCCCAGGTCTTGCCGTCGTCGCCGCTGCGGTACACCGTGCCGCGCAGGCCCGCGACCAGCAGGGTGCCGTCGGCGAGCGTGCAGCCGGTCCACAACGAGCCCTGGTAGCCGGTACTGATATAAGACCAGGTGGCGCCGTTGTCGTCGGAGCGGAGCACCGTGCCCTTCTCCGCCGCGATGAACAGCGATCCCTTGTGGTCGGCGAAAAACGCGAACAGGTTGCGGTCGGGCTTCCGGCCGTCGGGCAGCAGCGGCAGCGTCACCGGCTTCCAGGTCTTGCCGCCGTCGTCGGTGCTCAGCAGCAAGGACCAGAGCCCGGCCGCCAGGCCGTGCTCGGCGTCGCGGAAATGAACGGTGAACAGCGGCTGGTCGATGCTGGTGTCGCTGCGCTGCAGGGTCCAGGTCTCGCCGCCGTCGCCGCTGTGCAGGATCACCCCCCAGTGCCCGACCGCCCAGCCGTTATGGGCGTCGCTGAACGACACCGCGGTCAGGGTCGCGCGCGTCGGCACGGCGCGGGCCTGGCGGTAGGTCTTGCCGTCGTCGTCGGAGAGCAGCACCACGCCGTGGTCGCCCACCGCCACCAGCCGCGAACCGGCGCGCGTGGCGGCGAGGATCATCTCGCTGGTGGCGTAGGAAGTGATGAACGCCGGCTTCTGCACCAGCGGGATGGGACGGACCGGGCCCTGCTGGGCAGCGGCGGAGCCGCAGCAGCCCAGCAGCGCGGCGATCAGGGTGGCACGGACAGTGAGTGAAAAACGGGGCATCGCGAACTCCATCAATGATCGAGGATGCCGAGCGCCCGGACCGGGCCACGACGCGGAAACAGTCGCTCCAGCCACACGGCCAGGGCAGGCAGGGCGGTCATGGCCATGACCATATTGACGATGAACATGAAGGCGAGCAGCTTGCCCATGTCGGCCTGGAACTTGAGCTCCGAGAACGACCAGGTGGCGACGCCGACGGCCAGGGTGATGGCGGTGAAGATGGTCGCCATGCCGACCTCCTGGATGGCGTGCTCGAGCGCCTCGACGATCGGCAGGCCCTTGGCCAGATGATTTTGCAGGCGGTTGTAGATATAGAACGCGTAGTCGACGCCGATGCCCACGGCCAGCACCATCACCGGCAGGGTCGCGACGGTCAGGCCGATCTGCTGTTCCTTCATGAACCAGTAGCCCATGAAGGTGCCCACGGTCAGCGGCAGGCAGCAGGCGATCATGGCGCGGAAGTCGCGATAGACCAGGAACACCAGCAGCAGAATGGCGGCATAGACGTAGAGCATCATCGGCAGCTCGCTCTTCGCCACCACCTCATTGACCGCCGCCAGCACCCCGGCGTTGCCGGCCGCGAGGCGCACCGTGACGCCGGGCAAGCGGTGCTCGGTGCGGAAGCGCTTGACCGCCGCGATCACCCGGTTGATCGTCGTGGTCTTGTGGTCGGTGAGATACAGGTTGGCGGCCACCATGCTGCAATCCTTCCGCATGAAACCGTGGATGCGCCCGATCTCGACCGAGAGCGCGGCATAGTTCTCGGGATCGATGGGCACCACGTACATCTTGGGATTGCCCTCGTTGTAGCCCTCGTTGTAGGCGCGCAGCAGATCGGAGTACGAACTCACCGACTGCACGCCGGGCACGTGGCGCATCTGGGTGACGAACTGATCCTGGTAGATGCCGATGGCGACGTTGCCGCAGGAGTGGGGCGGCGCCTGGAAGGGCACGGTGAGCCAATCCAGGCCGGTATCGTAATCCTTGGCGATGGCCACGGCATCGAGGTTGTAGCGCGAGTCGGGACGCAATTCCGGCGCGCCCGGCTGCAGCGTGCCGATCACCCGGTCGCGGCTTTGCCACACCGACACCGCGAACACCGCGCCGACCACCAGCAGCACCACCGCGGCGTTGCGCGGCTCGGCCACCCGCGCCAGCACGCGCAGCCATTGCGCGCGCTGTTCGCGCTTGAGCATCGCCTTGTCGGCGAACTCCTTGGTGAAGCGCATCAGCGACGCGGCCAGCGGCAGCATCACCAGGTTGGTGGCGATCTTGTAGCCGACGCCGATCGAGGCGGTGATCGACAGCTCCCGCACCATCGGGATCGGAATCAGGATCAGGGTGATGAAGGAGACGAAGGCGGTGACCAGCGCCAGCGTGCCGGGAATCAGCAGGCCGCTGAAGCTGGCGCGGGCCGCCTCTTCGGTGCTGCGCCCGTGCGAGATCTCGCGCACGATGTAGTTGATCTGCTGGATGCCGTGCGAGACGCCGATGGCGAAGACCAGGAAGGGCACCAGCACGCCCAGCGGATCGAGGCCGAAGCCCAGCAAGCGGAGGGTGCCGAACTGCCACACCAGCGAAGTGAGGGAACAGAGCACCGCCAGCAGGGTCAGCCGGATCGAATGGCAATACCAATAGACCGCGAGGGCGGTGAGCAGCAAGGCGATGGCGCAGAACACCAGCACGCTCTCGGCGCCCGCCGCGATGTCGCCGATCTGCTTGGCGAAGCCGGTGATCTGGATCTGGAAATTGGGGTCCTCGAATTTGCGGATGCGCTGCTCGAGGATGCGGTTGTAGGCGACGTAATCGATCTTCTTGCCGCTGGCGTCGAACTCGTTGATCGAGGCGGTGACCATGGCGCTGGTCTGGTCGCGTCCGACCAGGGTGCCGACGAAGCCGCCCTGACTGGTGGCGCGCTGGATGTTGGCGATGATCTCGGGCGTGAGGTTGCCGGCGGTGACCGTGCCGGGGATCAGGGGGTCGGCGCGGAAGCCGTCCTCGGTGATCTCATTGACGAAGCTGTTCGGCGTCCACAGCGACTGCACGCCCAGGCGCGACACGTTGGGCAGGAACATCACCGCCTGCGTCACGTCGTAGAGCTTGGTCAGCGCCGCCTTGTTCCAGATGGTGCCGTGGCGCGCCTTGACCACGATGTTCAGCCGGTTGGCGCCGATCACGTCGTCGCGGTACTTCTGGAAGGTCTTGATGTATTCCTGGCCGATCGGCATCTGCTTGTTGAAGCCGGCGTCCATTCTCAACTGCAGGGCGTAGTAGCCCATGAACGCCGTGAGCCCGAGCAGGAACACCAGCACGGGCTTGCGCAGGCGGAACAGGAAGTTTTCGAGATTGACGATGGCGTTCGTCAAGGAATTCTCTGGCTTGTCTTGGTGCGGACTATTGGGCATGGGGACGATGCGCTGCAGCCGGTCTGAAATTCGATGAAGGGATCCCTCCGCGCCGACGCGTCACGGCGTGTCGGCGCGGAGGGAGAGGCTCAGAAGTTGCGCGTGACGTAGGCACCATAGAAGTTGCGCCCGGTCAGCGGCTGATCGAGAACGCTCGATCCGCCCCAGAACTTCGCGTAGTTCATGCCGAAGCTCCAGTTCGCCGGGTTGTGCGTGAAGGTGACGATGAAGTTCGCGGACTTCGCCCCCTGCATGAACAGCGCCATGGCGTCCGGGCTTCTGCCCTTGACCGCCTGGAAGTAGTAGACCTCGGGGGTGACCTGCCAGTTGGGAAGCAGCGAGCCGTCGTAGGTCCAGCTGAAGTCGAAGTTGTAGCCCCACGACATCGGGGTGCCCACCGAGGGATTTTGTCCGGTGGTGAACATCGTGTCGCTCGACGTCAGGGCGCCCCATCCCCACAGACCGGCGGCGACCGGAACGCCCTGGTAGGAACTCTGCATGTCCGGAAAATCGGTCACGGCCGCTTCCGCCAGCAAGGTGGCGGTGTCCGGGTTGCCGAGCAGCTTCAGGATACCGCCGTAGTCGCTGGGCGTCATGCTCAGAATCCCCGTCAGGTTCATCTGATAGCGCTTCTGGTCGATGTAGCAATTGCCGCCCGCCAGGCAGTAACCGCCATTGACGTTGTTGGTGGCGAGCGGCTGCAGCGCGATGGCGGCCTTCGGACGATAGGACAGTTCGGAGCCGATGGCCCAGTCGCCCAGCGGGAAGTTGGTGCTGACGCCCAACAGCGTGCGGTCCTCCAGATAGGTGAATTGGGCCCCTGATGCGGTGGCGGGATTGGCGTAGCTCAGCACCGGCGCCTTGTCGTGATAGCGCATCGCGTAGAGGCCGAAATTCACCTGGGTGCTCTCCGGCTGGTAGCGCAGCGCCAGGCCGTACTGGCCGCCGTTCCTGGGCTCCTTGGCGGTCGCCGTGCCGAAGGCGCCATAGCTGTCGGCGCCGTTGCCGATGCTCGCGGTCGACCAGTAGCTGCCCACCGGCGGGAAGTAGTCCTTGTTCCAGTCCGTCTGGACGTAGCCCTCGACGTTGAAGCCGTGGCCCAGCCCCGCCGCCGCGCTGATGATCGGCGCCGGCAGATAGACTTCCTTCAGTTGGGTCCCCGGCTGGGCCAGACGCATCAGGTCCATGGCGTTGGTCTGGTTGATGCCGCCGGGCAGGAACAGGCTCTCGCCCCAGCTGATGACCTGGTTGCCCACCCGGATGCGGGCCTCCTCGCCGTTCAGGTCGAACTGCTTGCTGACCCAGAAGTCGAGCAGACGCGCCTTGAAGTTCAACTGGCTGGAGGAATCGCCGGAGAGCGCGACTCCCGTACTGTTGCCGCCGCTCACCACGCCGGTGGTGTGCGTTGCCGAAAAGTCCTTCACCCAATTGATCCGGCCGAAGAACTTCCACTCGTTCGGCATCTTCAGGAACAGCTCGTGCGTGCCCTTGAGGTAGGTGGTGAAAGCGTCGCCCTTGTTGTAGTTGAGGTTGCCCTGGTCGTTGTAGAACGACGCCGCATCCAGGCAGCCGCCGGGCGCGCCGGCGCCGGTCGCCGGCGTCGGCGCCCCGAAGGTGGTGCCGATCACCGTGCCGCAGGGCTGGCCATCGGCCCGGACCCCCGTTCCCAGGCTGACCGAGGAATTGAAGGTGCCGCTGACCTCCCCCGTGCTGAAGGTGAATGCTGCCGCCGAACCCGCGCATGCCGCTGCCACCGCGCCGACCAGCAACTTGCTCGTCATCTGTTTTTTCATTGGTGCGTCTCCTGTTTGAACTGTCTGGCGCGGTCACTGACCGCTGATGGCACGCAGGTTGTCGGCGGTGTAGAAGTCCGGGTTGTAGCGTACGCCTTTGGGCACGGTCACCCAGCGGGTGTCCTTGTTGCCGCCGACCGGGTCCATGTCGAACACGTAGCGGCCTTCGGAGAGGTTGTACTGGGAAAACGCGGTGACGTCGCAGGTGCCGGTCTCATACACCGGAATCAGGTAGCCTTCCCGGTACTTGAAGAGCTTGCCCTGGCCGTCGTAGTCCTCGCCCGCGACCACGTTCCAGCTGTCTTCGTCGAGATAGTAGGTGCGCTTCGGCGCGATGTGGCGCATACCCGGCTTCACCGTCGCCTCGATCACCCAGACCCGGTGCAGTTCGTAGTGCCGGCTCTTCTCGGCGAGGTGATCGGTTTTTGCCACCGCGCCGAACTTGGCGGTGAAATCGTCGGTCCCGAAGGAATTGTAGGGAATGTACATTTCCTTCTTGCCCACGATCTTCCAGTTGAAGCGATCCAGGGTGCCGTTGAACACCAGCGGCTCGTCCATGGTGTACTGGCCTTCCATGCCGATTTGCGGCGAATCGTAGGCGTAGGAAGGCATGCGCCGGACGCGGCGCTGGCCCGGGAAGTAGTAGAAGGTCTCGGTGCTGGGCTTGTCGAGGTACAGGGTGATGGACAAGGCCTGGCCCGCCAGCGCCGCGGGAGAATCATAGGCGAAGTAGGTGTAGTACTCGACCGGCGGCAGCTTGCTCAGCTGGTGGGAACCCTTGAGCCCCCAGGGGAAGTACATGGTCTGGTTGGAGGTGGCCTCGATCCAGTCGGTGCTGCCCTTGCGCGGCGACACGGCGGTGATCACGTGCGGAAAGTCGATCCCCACGCCGTGGTAGCGCATCTTCATGTTCCACATCGCCTCGGTGCCGTTTTTCGGGAACGGGAAGGGGAAGCCGGGAACGATGGCTTCCTTCAGGCTCCAGCCGTCGGCGCCCAACTGCGCGTAACCGATATTCTTCTTGGTGTTCGCCGCGACGAAATCCGGTATGCCGCAATCGCGGTGGCTCGGATAGACGTCCATGCGGTAGCCCTTGATCTGCTTGATGGTGGCGATCTGTCCGGGCGAGAGCTTGTCGGCGTACTTATCGACGTTCGACGCGTCGATGGTGAACAAAGGCTTGTCCGCCTTGTACTTCCAGTAATCGAAGCGCTTCTTGCCGTAGACCCAGCCGTTGCTGGGCGGCGCCCCCTCCCACTTCGGGATGAGGCCGTCCTTGCTGCCGGCGCGCTCGGCACCCGACGGCGTCAGCAGCGGCCCGCCGAGGCTGGCCGCCTGCTGCGCCGCAGTCTCGGCGAGCGCCGCTTGCGACAATGCCGCGAGAACCGCCACCACCGCTATTCCGTATTTGTTCATATGATCCCCTCCTTATCAAAAGTCCCCAGGGCTGCCCCTGGACCCTGTCTCCGTGGCCATCCTTACCGCCGATGGATAAGACCCGGGCGAACCCGGTTTGCAGCTGCACTCAAAGCACGACGGTGATGACCTTCTCTTCCGTGACCGCCTCGATGCCGTTCCAGCCCAGCTCGCGCCCGATGCCGCTGGTCTTGGCCCCGCCCCAGGGCAGGCGCGCGTCGATGGTGGCCCAGCCGTTGATCGATACCGCACCGGCACGGACCCTGGCCGCCATCTGATGCGCCCGGCTCAGGTCGCGCGTCCAGATGGTCGCCGCGAGGCCGTAGCGGGTGCCGTTGGCCATCTTGAGCGCCTCTTCCGGATCGTCGAAGGCCATCACCGCGCCGACCGGCCCGAAGATCTCCTCCTGGGAAATGCGCATGTCGTTGCTCGCCTGGGCGAAGATGGTCGGCCGGAAAAAGTAGCCCGGTTCGTCGAGCCGACGGCCGCCGGCGACGAGCTTCGCGCCCTCCTGCACGCCGGCATCGACGTAGCCCGACACCCGCTCCAGTTGCTTCAGGCTGATCAGCGAACCCATGTTGGTCTTGGGATCGAGCGGGTCGCCGAGCACGATCGCGTCGGCCGCGCGGGTCAGCCCTTCGAGCACCTGGTCGTAGCAGGAACGGTGCACGAGTATCCGCGTGCCGGCGGCGCACACCTGCCCCTGGTTGAAGAACAGCCCGAGCGCGGCGCCGCCGATCGCGGCCTCCAGATTCGCGTCGGCCAGGATGATCTGCGGCGACTTCCCGCCCAGTTCGAGCGCGACGCGCTTGAAGCCGACGGCGGCGGCGCGCATCACCTCCCGACCGACCTCCGGGCTGCCGGTAAAGCTGATCTTGTCGATCCCGGGGTGGCGCGCCAGCGCCGCACCGGCGACCTCGCCCAGTCCGGGGACGACATTCACCACGCCCGGCGGGAAGCCCGCCTCTTCGATCAGCTTCGCCAGATAGAGCGTGGTCAGCGGCGCCTCCTCCGAGGGCTTGATGACCACGGTGCAGCCCGCCGCGAGCGCCGGAGCGATCTTCCAGGCGGCGATCATCAGCGGCGTGTTCCAGGGCGTGATCGCGCCGACCACCCCCATCGGCTCGCGCACCGTGTACGAGAGCGTCGGCTGGCCGAAGTAGCCGGGCGTCGGAATCGTGCGCCCCTCGATCTTGTCCGCCCAGCCGGCGAAGTAGCGCATGGTGTCGATGGCCATCGGCAGATCGAGTATCGTCGGCTCCATCAGCGGCCGCCCGAGATTCAAGGTCTCGAGCATGGCCAGGCGCTCCTTGTCGCGCTCCATCAGTTCCGCCAGACGGTAGATCAGGCGGCCGCGCTCGACCCCGGTCATCTTCGACCACGCGCCCTCCTCGAACTGGAAGCGGGCGGCGCGAACCGCGGCATCGACGTCTTCGGGCTTCGCGGCCGCCACCTTCGCCAGCAATTCCTCCCGGGCGGGATTGATCACGTCGAAGCTTCCGCCATCGATCGCGGCGACCCAGTGCCCGCCGATGTACAGCTGAGTATTCAGATCCATCACCACCTGATGCAATTTAGTCTCTTCATTGTTGATCATTGGTTTCCGCTCCCGTTTGGTTTGATATGCTGCCCATTGGTGTTTGACACCTGAAATAATCGGTAACCCCATCCGCCCCGACGCCATTCCGGCCCCGGCAACGCCCCTCGCCCGCACGCTGCGCGGCCATGCCTGCCACTCCTTGCATCGGCGCCGTGAAACGTGCAAACTGAATCAACGTTCGGCCCCGCGCAAGCTGTTCATCAGCAACGATTCAAAGGCTTGAGACGCTGTACGCAAGCGCTGTGCCAAAAGGACCGAATCGGGGGCTGAACTGCCATAAGCTCATGAATAACAATTCATAATATATCGATCGAAATAGATGGTGCGGCGCGGAAAACGCGCTTACAAGACGATACAGTTCTCAGAACTGAACACTGGACTGTATCGAATCGATCCATTAGAGATCGGCACATCGGAGGAGGATTTTTTTGAATACGACGAGCCTCGACTTGTCGGCCGAGTACGACGCCCGTATCGCGCTGGCGCGCAGCCATTTTTTCCAGGGCGAAAACCTGCCCCGCGGCGTACTGAGCGACGCGATCGAGCGTTCCTGGAAGCGCTGCCTCAACCTCGGACTGAGTCCCGCCACGCCGGCCGACCTGTCGCTGGTGACGGCGCGCGAACTGCGCGAGATCAGGGAGCGCAGCCGCGTCCTGCTCGAGGTTGCGCAGCCCGAACTCGAGAATCTCTACCAGCAGATCGCCAACACCGGCAGCGTCGTCATCCTCACCGACGCCGAGGCCACCGTGCTGGCCTCCATCTCGCGCGACGACCCCTTGACGCGCCGGGGCGGACGCCCGGGAATGTGCTGGCAGGAGCAGCGGATGGGCACCAACGCCATCGGCACCGTGATCGTCGAGCAGCAGGCGGTCACGGTGCTGGGCCGCGAGCACTACCTGGACCAAAACAGCCCCTTCTCCTGCTCGGCCTCGCCCGTGTTCGATCCCTTCGGCAAGCTGATCGGCGTGCTCGACATCTCGGGCGGAGGCTCGGTGCACCAGAACCACATCCAGGATCTGGCCTCGATGTCCGCCCAGGTGATCGAGAATCGCTTGATCCTGACCCAGCTCGGCATGCACACCGTCGTCAGGTTTCACAGTCGTCCGGAATTTCTGGGGACCCTGTGGGAAGCCATCGCCGCGTTCTCCCACAACGGCACGCTGGTCGCGGCCAACCGCGCGGCGCTGACGCTGTTCGATATCGGCCGGGATCACTTTCATCGGCACGATTTCTCTTCCCTGTTCGATTACAGCTTCGACCGGTTCCAGGAGCACTTTTCGGTCGCCGGCCGCTCGCCCCAGCTGCTCTATTTCAGAAGCGGCATGCGCGTCTATGCCAGCGCCAGCCCGGTCTCGACGGCCGCGAGACGGTCGGCTTGCGGCTCGGGCGCCGCGTCTGGCGACGGCTCGATACGCCGCTCCGATCTCTGCCTGGCCGATATCGCGCTCGGCGACGCCCCCCTGCACGCCCTTCTCGAGAAGGCGCGGCTGGCCTTCTCCGCGGACATTCCGGTTCTGCTCCATGGCGAAACGGGCAGCGGCAAGGAGGCGCTCGCCAAAGCGCTGCACCTTGCCTCGCCGCGCAGTTCGGGTCCCTTCGTCGCGATCAACTGCGCCTCGATCCCGGAGACGCTGATCGAATCCGAACTCTTCGGCTACGCCGACGGCGCCTTCACCGGCGCCAAGCGCGGCGGCGCCGTGGGCAAGGTGCAATTGTCGGACAAGGGCACGCTCTTTCTCGACGAAATCGGCGACATGCCCCTGGCCCTGCAAGCGCGCCTGCTGCGCGTCCTGCAGGAGCGGGAGGTCGCGCCGGTCGGAAGCACCAAGCTGATCCCGGTCGACATCGGGGTGATCTGCGCCACGCACATGGACCTCAAGGAGTTGATCGCGCAAAACCGCTTCCGCGAAGACCTCTATTACCGCTTGAACGGTCTCAAGGTGCTGCTGCCGCCGCTGCGGCAAAGGGAGAACCTGCGCGAAATCATCACCCACATCGTGGATACGAAATCGCACGGGCGGGGCAAGCTGTCCATCTCCGAAGAAGCGATGGACGTCTTCCTGAAACACCCCTGGCCCGGCAACATGCGGCAACTGTGCAACGTCGTGTCGACGGCGATGGCGCTGCTCGGCGGCGGCAAGCAGATCGAACTGCAGCATCTGACCGACGATTTCCTCAACGAAATGATCGGGCGGCGCATCGCCGGCGGCGCGGAAAGAGCGGAGACGGTGCATACCGGCACCCTCACCTCGCTCGAGGCGCAGGCGGTGCAGAAGGCGCTGGAGCGCCACGGCGGCAACATCTCGGTCACCGCGGCAGCCCTGGGCATCAGCCGCGCGACGCTCTATCGCAAGATCAAGCACTACCTGCCCGGAACCCGGAACGATTGAAGGCGCGCGCGGTGCAAGCACCGCCGTGACCGTTCCCTCATGGGCCCGGCCGAAGCCGGACGCCCCTGCCGACACCGTCGCGGCTTGTCTTCGGACCGGCATTGCGGCATAGTGCGCGCCTCGTTTTCAGCGCCCTTTCCGGTCAAGATCCCCCATGCTGCCACCCCTAGAACAGCGCATCGCCGTCGAAATCGGCGCCCGTAGAGAGCAGGTCGCCGCGGCCGTGGCGCTGCTCGACCAGGGCGCCACCGTGCCCTTCATCTCCCGCTACCGCAAGGAGGCGACCGGCGGCCTCGACGACACGCAGATGCGCCTCTTGGAAGAGCGTCTGGCCTACCTGCGCGAGCTGGAGGAGCGGCGGGGCGCGGTGATCGCCGCCATCGCCGAGCAGGGCAAGCTCACCCCCGAGCTCGAAGCCGAGATCGGCAGCGCCGAGACCAAGCAGCGCCTGGAGGATCTCTATCTGCCCTACAAGCAAAAGCGCAGGACGAAGGCGCAGATCGCCCGCGAGGCCGGGCTCGAACCCCTGGCCGACGCGCTGCTGGAAAATCCCCTGCTCACGCCCGAGACCGAGGCGGCCGGCTACGTCGATATCGAGAAGGGTGTGCCCGACCTGAAGAGCGCGTTGGACGGCGCGCGCCAGATCCTGATGGAGCGCTTTGCCGAGGACGCGGCGCTGATCGGCCGCCTGCGCGAGGAACTGCAGGCGCGGGGCGTGCTGGTGTCGACGGTGGTCCCCGGCTGCGAGGAGACCGGCGCCAAGTTCCGCGACTACTTCGCCTACTCGGAGCCGATCCGGGATATCCCCTCGCACCGGGCGCTGGCGCTGTTTCGCGGCAGGAACGAGGACGTGCTGAGGCTCGCCCTGAAGAGCCCGGAGGAACTCATGGAGCCGGCGCAGACCAGCCCCTGCCAGTTGCAGGTCGCCGCCCGCTTCGGCATCAAGGACCAGGGCCGGGCGGCCGACCGCTGGCTGATGGAGACGGCGCGCTGGGCCTGGGCGGTGAAGATCTCACTGCACCTCGAGCTCGACCTGATGGGGGCGCTGCGGGAGCGCGCCGAAGAGGAGGCGATCCGCGTCTTCGCCCGCAACCTGCACGACCTCCTGCTCGCGGCACCGGCCGGCCCGCACGCCACGCTGGGCCTCGATCCGGGACTGCGCACCGGGGTCAAGGTGGCGGTGGTCGATGCCACCGGCAAGCTCCTGGACACCGCCACCATCTATCCGCACGAGCCGCGCCGCGACTGGGCCGGCTCGCTCGCCACACTCGCAAAGCTGGCGCAGACGCACCGCGTCGATCTGGTCAGCATCGGCAACGGCACCGCCTCGCGCGAGACCGACCGGCTCGCCGCCGAGCTGATCGCGCAACTGCCGGAACAGAAGATCAGCAAGATCGTCGTCTCCGAAGCCGGCGCCTCGGTCTATTCCGCCTCGGAGCTGGCGGCCAGGGAGTTCCCCGATCTGGACGTCAGCCTGCGCGGCGCCGTCTCGATCGCCCGGCGCTTGCAGGACCCGCTGGCCGAACTGGTGAAGATCGAGCCCAAGGCGATCGGCGTCGGCCAGTACCAGCACGACGTGTCGCAGACGCGCCTGGCCAGGAGTCTCGACGCGGTGGTCGAGGACTGCGTCAATGCCGTCGGCGTGGACGTCAATACCGCTTCGGTGGCGCTGCTCTCCCGCATCTCCGGCCTGTCCTCGACGCTGGCGGCGAACATCGTCGCCCATCGCGACGCCAACGGCCCCTTCAAGAGCCGCGCCGCGCTGAAAAAAGTGCCGCGTCTGGGCGAGAAGACCTTCGAGCAGGCCGCCGGCTTCCTGCGCGTCAATCAAGGCGACAATCCGCTCGACGCCTCCAGCGTGCACCCCGAGGCCTACCCGGTGGTCGAGCGCATCCTGGCCGACATCGAGAAGGGGCTGGCCGAGGTGATCGGCGACGGCAGACTGCTCAAGTCTCTCGATGCGGCCAAATACACCGACCGGCAATTCGGCCTGCCCACCGTGCAAGACATCCTCAGGGAGCTGGAGAAGCCCGGCCGCGACCCGCGCCCGGAATTCAAGAGCGCGGCCTTCCGCGAGGGCGTCGAGAGCCTGAAGGATCTCGTGCCGGGCATGCTGCTCGAAGGCGTGATCACCAACGTCGCCGCCTTCGGCGCCTTCGTCGACATCGGCGTGCACCAGGACGGTCTGGTGCATATCTCGGCGCTCGCCGACCGCTACGTCAAGGACGCGCACGAGGTGGTGAAAGCCGGCGACGTGGTCCGCGTCAAGGTGCTGGAGGTCGACGAGAAGAGGAAGCGCATCGCGCTCACCCTGCGCCTGTCAGACGCCCCGAAGGCAGTCCCCTTGGGGGGCGCCCCGAAGGTAGTCGCCCCGAAGGCAGTCCCCTCTGGGGGCGCAGCCGCGCCGCGCGGCAAACCGGCGGCGGCGCGCGAGGCGCCGAAACCCGCCGGCGCGATGGCCGAAGCCTTCGCGAGACTCAAGCGCTGAGCCGGCATGAAACCCCCGAAACGCCTGCAGCCGCTCATCGCCGAAGGTCTGGTGGATGAGGTCATCGGCCAGTTGATGAGCGGCAAGGAGGCGACCGTCTATATCGTCCGCTGCGGCGAGGAGATCCGCTGCGCCAAGGTGTACAAGGACGCCCGGCAGCGCAGCTTCCGCAAGAGCGCCTCCTATCAGGAGGGCCGCAAGGTCAAGAACAGCCGGCAGGCGCGGGCCATGGAGAAGGGTTCCCGCTACGGCCGCCAGATGCAGGAGGAGGCCTGGCAGAGCGCCGAGGTCGATGCCCTGTATCGCCTGGCGGCGGCCGGCGTGCGCGTGCCGCAGCCCAGCCTCTGCCACGAGGGCGTGCTGCTGATGGAACTGGTGACCGACGCCGAGGGCAATCCGGCGCCGCGCCTGAACGACATCGAACTGACGGAAGCGCAGGCGCTGGAGTTTCATGCCGAACTGCTGAACCAGGTGGTGCGCATGCTCTGCGCCGGGATCATCCACGGCGACCTGTCCGAATACAACATCCTGGTGGGCGCAAACGGCCCGGTGATCATCGACCTGCCGCAAGCCGTCGATGCCGCCGGCAACAGCAACGCCGGCGCGATGCTGGAGCGCGACGTCGCCAACCTGGCCGCCTACTTCAGCCGTTTCGCGCCGCAATTGGCGGCCAGCGACTACGGCCGGGAAATCTGGCGGCTCTATCTGGCCGGCTGCCTGAGTCCGGAGACCGAACTGACCGGCCGCATCGTCATCGACGAGCACGTCGCCGACGTCGGCGCGGTACTCGAAGAGGTCAAGTCGGCATTGCTGGACGAAGAGCGCCGGCGCCTGTACCGGGCCGGCTGAGCCCGCCGGTCAGTGACCCAGCAGGAGCTGCAGGATGATGCCGGTGGTGATCGCCACCAGAACGTAGTCGCCGCCGGTCTGGACCCAGTGGTAGCCGCGCGGCGGCGCGCTCAGGTGGTGGTCGCGCCAGTCATCGACCACGTATTGCCGATTGCGGTACTCGCGCGGCAGACGCTCGCCCCTGCGGAAATCATGGTTAGGGCCGGCGCCGCGTTCCTGCGGCCGTCCGTCGTTGTGCGCGCGATCCTGGTGGTCGCGCCGATCCCACTGGCGCCCCGAGTTGTCGCGATGATCCTGGCGGTCGCCGCGCTGATCCTGTTCATTGCGGCCTCGATCGTTGCGATCCCCATGATCTTGGCCGTGGGCAAATCCTCCGCTGGCCAAAGACAATGCCATGATGGCGGCGATCGCTGATTTACTGTTCATGCTGGACTCCCTTGGCTAGGCAATCCGCAAGATAGGCCGATGAAGCGATGAATTCCGTGCGTTAGCGCACGCACTACGCGACAATCGAGTTGCGCCGCCTTGGCCACCGCCGTCCTGGCCGCCACCGCTTTGGCCGCCAATGGTCGATAATCGCGCTGGACCGCCGGATGCGGCGAGGGAGCGTTCCCGGAATCGGGCATAGACAGATCATGATGAAGGAAATCCTCTACGACTGGGGCGGCGCCAACGTCTGGCTGTTCCATGCCATCAACGGCTGGCACGGCGCGGCGCTGGATCGCGGCATGGCGCTGGGCACGCGGCTGGGCGAGCATCATCTCTTCCCCATCTATCTGACCCTGATCGCGCTCGCGGCGGCGTTCGCGACCGTCCGCGCCGCCCGGATCGGGGCGCAGGGACGGCAGGCGACGCTCTGGCTGGGCGCGCTCGTCGTCCTGTGCGTCGCCTACCTGGCGGACGGCGCTTTCCTCGGCTGGGCGAAGTCCTGGTTCGATTATCCCCGGCCGCTGCTGGCGCTGCCGCCAGGGACGGTGCGCGTGCTCGGCGCAGCCGAATATCGCCACAGCCTGCCCAGCGGCCACGCGTCCTTCGCCGTGACCCTCGCGGCCGGCCTCTGGCCGCTGCTGGGGCGCCGGCAACGCTGGGCGGCGACGGCTTTCGTGCTCTGGGTCGGACTCTCCCGCGTCTATGTCGGCGCCCATTTCCCCGCCGACGTGCTGGCCGGCTGGCTGAGCGCCCTGCTCCTGGTTTGCCTGCTCAGGATCATCGCCGGACGCTGCCTGACCGAGCTGTACCCAAGCCATGTTTGAGGCCGTTCTCGCGCTGCCCCGGACGGTCTGGCTGCTGGGCCTGGTGAGCCTGTTCAACGACAGCACCAGCGAACTGGTCTATCCGCTGGTGCCGCTGTTTCTCGCCTCGGTGCTGATGGCCGGGCCGCGGGCGCTGGGCCTGATCGAGGGCGTCGCGGAGGCCACGGCCAGCCTGCTCAAGCTCTTCTCCGGCGTGCTCCTGGACAAACGCGGCCACGCCAAGGGCTGGGTGGCGGGCGGCTACGGCCTCGCCGCGTTCTCGCGTCCCCTGTTCTACCTGGCGTCGAGCTGGCCGATGGTGCTGGCCTTGCGCTTCGCCGACCGGGTGGGCAAGGGATTGCGCACCTCGCCGCGCGACGCGCTGCTCGCCGGCTCGGTGAGCGAGGAGCGCCGGGGCCTGGCCTTCGGCCTGCATCGGGCCATGGACAACGCCGGAGCGGTGATCGGACCGCTCCTGGCCGCCTGGCTGCTGGAACGCGGCATGCCGCTCAAGAACGTCTTCCTGTGGTCGATCGTGCCGGGCACGATCACCGTCGCCCTGGCCATGTCGATCAAGTCGCCGGCGGTCGTTCCGGCGGCCCAACGTCAAGCCTTCTCCTGGCGCCTGGCGGACTTTCCGCCCGGCTTCAAGCGCTACCTGCTGGTGCTGGCGCTATTCACCCTGGGCAATTCCTCCAACATGTTCCTGCTCTTGCGCGCCAAGGACCTGGGCCTGCCCGATTACCAGGTGCCGCTGCTGTGGGCGCTGACCTCGGCCGTGGCGATGGTGTTTTCCACGCCACTCTCGGCCCTGTCCGACCGCCTCGGCCGGGTGCGGCTGATTCTGGCGGGCTGGGTGATCTACGGCCTGTTCTACCTGCTGCTGGGTCTGAACGGTTTCCACGCGCTGCTCTTGTGGCCGCTGTTCGCCTTCTACGGCCTGTTCCTCGCCGCCACCGAGGGCGCCGAGAAGGCGCTGGTGGCCGACCTCGCCCCGAAAGAGCGGCTGGGCACGGCCTACGGCTGGTTCAATCTCACGGCGGGGGCGATGCTGCTGCCCGCCTCGCTGCTGTTCGGCTGGCTGTGGCAGAGCGTGGCGGTCGAAGCGGCCTTCTCCTTTTCCGCGCTCTGCGCGCTGGCGGCCGCGTTGCTGCTGAAATTCTGGGTATTGCAGACGCCCGCGGAGCGAGCTTGATCTCTCGCCCGGCAAAAGCCTCAGCGCCCCCCATGCAGCTCGAACGCTACGTGAACACCCTGGGCCGGCATCTCAAGGCCCGCTTCGGCGAGCGGGTGCGCAAGCTGTCCCTGCACGCCGACTTCACCTGCCCCAACCGGGACGGCACGCTCGGGCGCGGCGGCTGCACCTTCTGCAGCGTGCTGTCGTTCAATCCGACGCAGCCGCAGACCCCGATCGACGAACAGCTCGCGGCGGCCAAGGCGGAAACCAAGCGCGCCAGCCGCTACCTGGTCTACTTCCAGGCCTACACCAGCACCTACGCGGAAGTCGAGCAGCTGCGCCGCCTCTACGCGCAGGCCACGGCTCGATCCGACATCGTCGGCCTGTGCGTCGGCACCCGCCCGGATTGCCTGCCCGACTCGGTGCTGGCGCTGCTCGCCGACTACCGGCAGCGCGGCTACGAGGTCTGGCTGGAACTGGGCCTGCAAAGCGCCCACGACGATACCCTGGCGCGCATCAACCGCGGCCACGGCTTCGCCGCCTACGCCGACGCGGTCGGCCGGGCGCAGCGCCACGGCGTTCCGGTGTGCACCCACCTGATCGTCGGCCTGCCCGGCGAGACGCCGGCGATGAGCTTCGAGACCCACGCCCGGGTGATCGGACTCGGGGTCGCAGGGCTCAAGCTGCATCCGCTGATGATCGTCAAGGGCAGCCGCCTGGCGGCGCACTACGCCCGAAAGACGGTGTCGCCGCCGGCCCTCGCCGACTACGCCGCGACCGCCGCCGAACTGATCCGGCGCACGCCGGCCGACGTGATCTTCCACCGCGTCTCGGCCACGGCGCGGGAGCCGACCCTGATCGCGCCGCAGTGGTGCTACACGTCGTGGCCGGCGATCAACGCCATCTGCGCCGACCTGGCGAAAAACGGCGGCCAGGGCAGCCGCGCTGGCGCCCCGGCCCACACGAGCGACGCAACTTCCGGCATGATTGCCGCCACTAAGTGATATTGAGCCATCGAGCCGCGACAGATGCAGACCCTGCGTTTCGACAACCGTTTCGTGACCGAACTGCCCGCCGATCCCGAGGCCGGGCCGCGCCTGCGCCAGGTGCAGGGGGCGCTCTATTCGCGCGTCGATCCGACGCCGGTGGCGGCGCCGCGGTTGGTCGCGCACTCGCCGGAGGTGGCGGCGCTGCTGGGCATCGCCGCGGCGGACGTCGAATCGCCGGCCTTCGCCCAGGTCTTCGGCGGCAACGCGCTGATCGAGGGCATGCAGCCCTACGCCGCCAACTACGGCGGGCACCAGTTCGGCCACTGGGCCGGGCAGCTCGGCGACGGCCGCGCGATTTCGCTGGGCGAGACGATCAACGCCGCGGGCGAGCGCTGGGAGCTGCAGTTGAAGGGCGCGGGCCGGACGCCCTATTCGCGCAGCGCCGACGGCCGCGCCGTGTTGCGCTCCTCGATCCGCGAGTTCCTCGCGAGCGAGGCGATGCACCATCTCGGCGTGCCGACCACGCGCGCCCTGTGCCTGGTGGCCACCGGCGAGCCCGTGGTGCGCGACATGTTCTACGACGGCCATCCGAGAACCGAGCCGGGCGCGATCGTGTGCCGGGTGGCGCCCTCCTTCATCCGCTTCGGCAACTTCGAACTGCCGGCCTCGCGCGGCGACGTCGCTCTGCTGGAGCGGCTGGCCGGCTTCACCATCGGCCGCGATTTTCCCGAACTGGTCGCCGGCGACGACATCCAGGCGCTGCGCGCCGAGTGGTTCGGCCAGGTGTGCGAACGCACCGCGCGGATGGTGGCGCACTGGATGCGGGTGGGCTTCGTCCATGGGGTGATGAACACCGACAACCTGTCCATCCTCGGCCTGACCATCGACTACGGCCCTTACGGCTGGATAGACGACTTCGACCCGGAGTGGACGCCCAACACCACCGATGCCGAGGGCCGCCGCTACCGCTACGGGAACCAGGCCGAGGTCGCCCACTGGAATCTCGCCCGGCTGGCGACGGCGCTGGTGCCGCTGTTCGCCGGCCCCGAGCCCCTGTACGCGGGGCTCGCGCGCTATCGCGACGCGCTCGCCGCCGCCTTGCGCGGCAACATCGCGGCCAAGCTCGGCCTGGGCGAGTGCCTGGACGAGGACGCGGAACGCATGCAGGCGCTCCACGCCCTGCTGCAATCGGCCGAGGTCGACATGACCCTGTTCTTCCGCGCCCTGTCGGAAATCGATCCCCACCAGCCGACGCTGGCGCCGCTCGCCGACGCCTTCTACGACGAGGAAAAGCGGCGACGGGCCGAACCGGCGTTCAGCGCCTGGCTCGCCGACTATGCGGCGCGGCTGCGCCGCGATCGCCTGACGCCGGAACAACGGCGGGAACGGATGCGCGCCGCCAACCCGCGCTACGTGCTGCGCAATTATCTGGCGCAGCAGGCCATCGATCGCGCCGAACAGGGCGACGATGCCGGCATCCGCGAACTGCTCGACGTCCTGCGCCGCCCCTACGACGACCAGCCCGGCCG
>JAJZPJ010000013.1 GCA_021811225.1 Pseudomonadota bacterium | reverse complement strand
AATCTGCAGGTGTTGCTGGCCAGCCGGCCCACCGGCTGGGTCGGGGAGGGCAGCTTCAAGATCGTCGAGACCCCGGTGCCCGAGCCCGGACCCGGCCAGGTGCTGGTGCGCGGACAGAACTTCGGCAAGCAGATCGTCAAGCTGTAGGTCGGGCTTCAGCCCGACGGATGCTGTCGGACTCAAGTCCGACCTACGGGATCAAGCGATTATGGTTTCAGCTTTCGACGCGACATCAGATATGAGCGACAAATTCATCGGCACCCGCCCGGTCGCCCCGCAGCACGCTTTCGACCTCGCGCGGCTTTCAGCCTGGATGGCGGCTCACGTCCACGGTTTCGCCGGGCCGGCGACGGTCCTCCAGTTCAAGGGCGGCCATCCACCACTGCATGCGCCTGATCGGGCTGGCCGAGCGGGCGCTGGAGAAGATGTCTACAATCGGCACGCCGTCGAGGTGTTCGGCGCCGACAAATCTGGAGAACGGAATTGCGATTGATCGACTTGAGGAGCGACACCGTCACCCGGCCGACGCCGGGCATGCGCGCCGCGATGGCCGCCGCCGAGGTCGGCGACGACGTCTGGGGCGACGACCCCACCGTGCAGCGCCTGCAGGCGGTGGTGGCCGAGCGCGCGGGCAAGGAGGCGGGCCTGTTCCTGCCCACCGGCACGCAGAGCAACCTGTGCGCATTGATGGCGCACTGCGGTCGCGGCGACGAATACCTGGTCGGCCAGCTGGCGCACACCTACAAGTACGAGGGCGGCGGCGCCGCGGTGCTGGGCAGCATCCAGCCGCAGCCGATCGAGAATGCCGAGGACGGCTCGCTGCCGCTCGCCAAGCTCGCCGCGGCGATCAAGCCGCAGGACGACCACTTCGCCCGCACCCGGCTGCTGGCGCTGGAGAACACCATCGGCGGCAAGGTGCTGCCCGCCTCCTACGTCGCCGAGGCCACGGCCCTGGCCCGGAGCCGTGGCCTCTCGACCCATCTCGACGGCGCCCGCCTGTGCAACGCCGCGGTGGCCTCCAAGGCAGCGCTGGCCGGACTCGCCGCGCCCTTCGATTCGGTGTCGATCTGCTTCTCCAAGGGACTGGGCGCGCCGGTCGGCTCGGTGCTGGTCGGGAGCCGCGCGCTGATCGAACGTGCGCACCGCTGGCGCAAGGTGCTGGGCGGGGGCATGCGCCAGTCCGGCATCCTCGCCGCCGCCTGCCTCTACGCGCTCGATCACCACTACGAACGGCTGGCCGAGGATCACGCCAACGCCGAGCGCCTGGCCGCCGGCCTGGCGCAGATCGCCGAGCTCAAGGTGCTGTCGCGGGCGACCAACATGGTCTATCTGCAGGTGCCCGAGCGCCATTGCGCGCCGCTCGAATCCTGGCTGAAAGAACGCGGCATCCTCGCCCAGATCTTCCCCGCCACGCGCCTGGTCACGCACCTCGACGTCGGCGCCGGCGACATCGACGGCTTCGTCGCGGCGGTCGAGGACTACTTCGCCTCGCGCTGACGCCAGGAGGCCGTCCCAGCCATTCCCGGCGCCCGTCGCCGACCCCGATTGCATCGGACTTCGGCCGGCGGGCGGCTGTTGGTATCATGCGCTCTCCGGATCACAGTCAAGGATGCGCCGTATGTTCGACAACCTGATGCCCTTCCTGATCAACTGGGGGGTCACGGCCCTGTCGCTCTGGGTGGCGAGCTATGTGTTCAGCGGCATCCGCTTCGCGGATACCGCCTCGCTGATCGTGTCCGCGCTGCTGCTCGGCTTCGCCAACGCCGTCGTCCGGCCGCTGCTGATCGTCCTCACCCTGCCCTTGACCTTTTTGACGCTGGGCTTCTTCCTGCTGGTGGTCAATGCCCTGATGCTGCTGCTGGTTTCCTCCCTGGTGCGCGGCTTCACCATTTCCGGCTTTTGGACCGCCTTCTTCGCCAGCATCTTCATCTCGATCATGAGTCTGGTGCTCGGCAACTTCCTGGCCGGAGGCGCCACGCCGTGGCCGTCCCCGGGCGGCGGCCTGTGGGTCTGAGGTCCTGAGCGTCCGGGTCTAGGGCGCCGGTCCTTCGGTCACCTGGACCAGCCGGGCCGGGGAGAGCCACTTCGCGTAAGCCGCCTGCACCTGCTTCGCCGTCAGCGCGACGTAGCGCTTCGCGGCCAGCATCGGTTCGTCCAGGGGCAGCCCCAGCACCGCCCGGGCGAGGAGTCCGGCGGCGATGCGATCGACGCTCGCCTCCCCGAGCGAAACCTGCCGCAGCAGCAGGGTCTTGGCCCGCAGCAGCTCGTCGGCCGAGACCGGCGAACTGCGCATCTGCTCGAGGTCGCGGACGATGATCGCCCTGGCCTTGGCGACCTTGGACGGATCGCAGGCGTAGTTCGCCATGTACAGGCCCCGCGTCTTGCCGAGCTGGAAGCTGGAGTCGACGTAATAGACCAGGCCCTTCTGCTCGCGCAGATCCCGGTAGAGCCGGGTGGCGTAGAACGCCCCGCCCAGGACGTGGTTGCCCAGTTCGAGGGCGTAGTAGTCCGGATCGAAGCGGGTGAGCGCCAGGGTTTCGGCCAGGGTCACCTGGTCCTGCACCCGGCTGGTGTTGGGCACCACGGCGGCGGCGGGCCGGTTGGGCGGCACGCGCGGCAAATGGACCTCGGGCTTGGGCCCCGCGGCGGTCCAGGCGCCGAAATACTTTTCGATCTCCGCTTTGACCGCGGCGGGTTCGACGTCGCCGATCACCACGATGGTGGTCATGTCCGGGCGAAACACGCGCCGGTAATAATTTTTCACGTCGTCGATGGACAGCGAGGAGACGCTCGCCGGCGTGGTCTGGCGCAGGGTCGGATCGTGCTTCGGGAACAGCGCCGCGGTCAGGGCGCGGCCGCTCAGGTAGTCGGGGCTTTGCAGCTGGCCGGCGGCGGAGGACGCCACCTGGCTGCGGACGATCTTGAAGGCGGCCGCGGGCAGGGCCGGATGCAGCTCGTTATCGGCGAGCAGGCGGATTCCCTGCGCCAGGTTTTCCTTCAGCACCCGCAGGGAAAAATCGGTGCCGGCGGATTCGTCGGCGGCGATCGCATCCAGCGCCCGCTGAAAGGCGACGCGGTCGAGGCGCTGGCTGCCGTAGGAGAAGAGCTGGTCGAGCACGTCATCGACCCCTTCCTGTCCCTTGGGCTGTTCGAGCGCCGGCCGGTTGTCGATGTGCCCGTAGAGGCTGACGGTGCGACTGATGGTTTCAGGCTGGACGATCAGCTTCAGTCCGTTGGGCAGCACGCTGACCACCGGGTGCACGGTCGAGGCGGGGATCGCGAGCCGGGTGAGATCGCGCTGCGCCCAGGCCGGCAGCTTCACCTTCCCGACCCGCTGGGGAGCGAAGGATTCCGCGCCGCCGAAGCCCTTGGCGGCGACCGGCTTGCCCGAGGCCTTGGGCGTCAGCACGGCGGTGATGGCGTGATCGAAATCGAGATAGCGTCTGGCGACGCGGTCCACGTCGGCCACCGTCACGGCCTGGATCGCCCGGACGTCGTCCTCGGGCGAACTCAGCCCTTCCACGGCCACCGCCTGGGACCAGGCGGATGCGAGTCCGGATATCGAATTCTTCTGGAACTCGGCCCCCGCCAGTTCGTGCTTTTTGGCGGCGTCCACCAGGTCCGGCGGCACGCCGGATTTCGCGTAATTGCCGAGAATGCGCCGCATCTCTTTGAGCAGCGCCTGGGCGTCGCCGCCCTTCGGAAAGGCGCCGGCGGCGAAACCCAGGCCCGACTGGCGGAAGGCGCTGAGCGAGAAGCCGGCCGACAGCGCCTTGCCTTGGGGCACCAGGTCGTAGAGCTTGCCCCGCTCGCTGGAGAGCACGTCGGCGAGCACCTCGGTGGCGGCGTAGTCGGGGCTGTCGTAGCCGGGCATGCGGAAGGAGAGGACCGCCATGCCGTAGGGCTGATCGGTGTCGAGCCTGAGCGTCTGCGCCGTCACCGGCGCGAGCTCGATCGCCGGCCGCTTGCCGAGCGGCCGCTCGGGAATGCCGCCGAACAGCGCCTTGACCTTGGCCAGCGTCTGTTCGGGCCGGACGTCGCCGACGATGATCAGGAGCGCATTGTTCGGCGCGTACCAGCGGTCATGAAAGGCCTTGAGCATGGCGCCGGTGGTCCGGTCGAAGGAGGCGCGGGTGCCCAGGGCGTCGTGCGCGTAGGGGCTGCCCTTGAACATCGCCGCCAGCAGCCGGGAATAGAAAACGTAGTCCGGGCTGGAAAGATCCTGAGCCACCTCCTGCTCGATGGCGCCGCGCTCCTTCCGCCACAGGGCTTCGCTGTCCGATACGTCGGCCATGCGCAGCGCCTCGACGTGCAGCGCCAGATCGAGGTCGTGGGCGGGCACGGTGAAGAAATACTGGGTGACCGACTGCTGGGTGTCGGCGTCGAAGGCGCCGCCCATGTCCGCGCTGATGGCCGCCAGTTGGTCCGCGGACAGGCCCGGGCTGCCGCGGAACATCATGTGTTCCTGGGCGTGGGCCATGCCGGGAAAACCCTCGGGAGCTTCGTCCGAACCGACCAGATAATTGACCTGGGTGGTGACCACCGGCGCCAGCGCGTTCCTCACGATGATGACCCGCAGGCCGTTGTCCAGGGTGGCCCGGAGCACGCCGGGTTCGGCGCTCTCGGCGGCGATCGCGCCCCAGGCCGGAAACAGGGAGAACGCGGCGACAAGCAAGGCGGCGAGACCGAGATGGCGAAGCTTCCGGCGGCTTTCAGGCTGATTCATGTTTTTCCTCTTGGCTTCTTCATCGACAGGGCTATGACCCGCTTGCCGCGGGCCGGTTCAGTGCGCGCCGCCGGTATCGACCGCCGTCCCGTTCCTGGCCGGCTTGACCAGCCATACCAGCAGGACCAGGGCGAGGAACAGCCAGGCGCTCAGGCGGAACATTTCATCGACCGCGATGGTATAGGCCTGTTGGTTGATCAGGCGGTCGATCACGGCCAGCGCCTGCTGGTAGGAGAAGCCGCTGCGTTGCAGACCCTGCAGCACCGGTTCGGAGACCGGGTTGCCGGCATAGATGTGCGCGACCAGTTGCTCGTGGTGCAGGCTGGCGCGGTTGGCCCACATCGTGGTGTAGAGGGAGGTGCCGAAGGCGCCGGCGGTGATCCGGGCGAAGTTCGACAGCCCCGAGGCGGCGGCGATGCGCGTGGGCGGCAGGCCGCCCAGGATGATGTTGAGCAGGGGAACGAAGAACATCGCGGTGGCGACGCCCTGGATCACCGTGGGGATCGAATACTCCCAATAGCTGTCGCCGGTGGTGAAGTTCGAGCGCATCCAGAAAACCAGCGCGAAGACGAGGAAGGATGCGGTGACGACCCAGCGCGTGTCCACGCGGGTGACGTAACGGCCGACGATGGGCATCAGGATCAGCGCGAACAGTCCCACCCAGGCCAGCACCTCGCCGGCGTCGGTGGCGGTGTAGCCGATGAATTCCTGCAGCCACAGCGGCAAGAGCACCAGGCTGCCGAAGAACATGCCGTAGGCCAGCGCCAGCATGATGGTGCCGAGCGTGAAGTTGGGCAGCTTGAACAGGCTGAGATCGACCACCGGATGCTCGTCGTAGAGCTCCCAGATCAGGAACAGCGTGAAGCCCACCGCGGCCGCCACCGCCAGGAGGATGACCACGTTGGAGCTGAACCAGTCGAGCTCCTGGCCCTTGTCGAGCATGATCTGCAGCGAACCGACCCAGACCACCAGCAGGCCCAGGCCGGTCCAGTCGATGGGCAGCTTCTTCATCGGCGTTTCGCGCTTGGCGTAGATGGTGTAGGTGATCGCCGCCGCGATCAGCCCGACCGGAATGTTGATGTAGAAAATCCACGGCCAGGAGATGTTGTCGGTGATCCAGCCGCCCAGGAGCGGACCGGTGATCGGCGCGATCAGGGTGGTCATCGACCACATCGCCAGGGCCATGCCCGAGCGCTGCGGCGTATAGCTCGACAGCAGCAGGGTCTGCGACAGCGGAATCATCGGTCCGGCGCTGGCACCTTGCAGCACGCGGAACAGGATCAGGATGGCCAGGCTGGGCGCCTGGCCGCACAGGAAGGAGAACAGCACGAACAGCAGGGTGCTGGTGAGGAACACCTTCACCGCGCCGAAGCGCTGGGTGAGGAAGCCGGTGAGCGGCACCGCGATGGCGTTGGCGACGGCGAAGGAGGTGATCACCCAGGTGCCCTGGCTGGAACTGACGCCCAGGTCGCCGGCGATGGCGGGAATGGAGACGTTGGCGATCGACGTGTCGAGCACGTTCATGAAGGTCGCCAGGGACAGCGCCAGGGTACCCAGCACCAGCGCGCTGCCGGCGAGCGGCTGGAGGTGGGCGGCAGGCTGCACCGGGTCGGGCGTGGCGCCCGCCGCCGCTTCTTCGACGGTGGTGATGTCGGTTATGGCCGTACTCCCCGGCCGCCGGTGTTGGCGGCGATGATGCGGGCCACCAGCGCGTCGGCCTTTGCCCATTTCGTGGCATACACCGCGGTCTGCGCCGCGGGCTGGGTCGGCGGCAGATCGATGAGCAGCGGACCGGCGTGATCGGTGATATCCACCGTCACCTCGGTGGACAGTCCCACGCGCAGCGGATGCCGGGCCAGCTGCTGCGGATCGAGCGCGATGCGCACCGGCACCCGCTGCACCACCTTGATCCAGTTGCCGGTGGCGTTCTGCGCCGGCAGCAGGGCGAAGGCCGCGCCGCTGCCGGCGGCGATGCCCACCACGCGGCCGGCGTAGCTCACCTTGCCGCCGTAGAGATCGGCCACCACCGTGGCGGGCTGGCCCAGGCGCAAATCGCGCAGCTGGGCTTCCTTGAAGTTGGCGTCCACCCACAGATCGGCGAGCGGCACCACCGTCATCAGCGGTGCGCCGGGGCCGACGCGCTGGCCCAGTTGCACCGTGCGCCGCGCCACCACGCCGGTGACCGGCGCGGGAATGTCGGTGCGCTGGTAAGCCAGGTAAGCCTCGCGCAGCCGCGCCGCGGCCAGGCGCACGCCGGGGTTCTGCGCCAGCGTGCTGCCCGCCGTCTGCGCTTCGTTGGCCGCGACCTGGGCCAGCGCCGCCTTCACGCCCGCTTGCGCCGAGCCCAGCGCGCTCTTCGCCGCCTGCACCGCAATCTGCGCCTGGCGGAGTTCCTCGGCGCCCACCGCGCCGCTGCCTGCCAACTTCTGGCGCCGCTCCAGGGCATCTTCGGCCTTGGCGAGATTGACCTTGGCGCTGGCGACCTCGGTCTGGCGTACCGCCACCAGCGCCTGCAGGGCCGAGGTTTGCGCGTAGGTCGTGCGCAGCGCGCGCACCGCCTGGCCGAGCTGGGCCTCGGCCTGCTGCAAGGCCACGCGGGTATCGGCGTGGTCGAGTTCGACCAGGGTCTGGCCGGCTTGCACCAGCTGCGTATCGTCGGCGGCGATGCGGGTGACCGTGCCGCCCACCTGCGGCGTGATCTGCACCAGGTCGCCGCCGACGAAGGCATCGTCGGTATCGACTTCGTGCAGCGACTGCCAGTAGTGGTAGCTGCCGTAGGCCGCGCCGGCAAGGGCGAACAAGGCGATGGCGGTGAGCATCAGCTTGCGGCGGCGGGCGGCCTTGCCGTTTTCTGTCGGGCTATTCGATGATGGTTTGTCGCTCATGCAAGGCTCCGTGAGGGTGTCGGGTGCTAACCGGTGATGCGCGCGGCGGTGCTCAGGGCCGGGCGGCGACGGCGTTCGATGCAGAGGCCGGCAGCGCGGGCAGGGGACCCGCCGCATAACCGCCGCCCAGGGCGCGGATCAGCGCGACGTCGTCGATCAGCGCCCGGGCCTTGAGGCCGGCGCCGGCCAGTTCCTGTTGCAGCACGGCGTCGTCGCTGCTGAGCACGTCGAGATAATTGCCCAGCCCCGCGCCATAGCGGCTTTGCACCAGGCCGTGGGCCTGCCGCGCCAGCTTCAGCGCCTGTTGCTGCTCGCCGATCTGCTGCTCGAGCGAGCGGCGGTCGCTCAAGGCGTCGGCGACTTCGCGCACCGCATTCACCAGCGTGGCGTTGTACCGGGCTATCGCCGCGTCGGCCGCCGCCGTCTGGCCACGCAGGTTGGCGCGCAGCTTGCCGCCTTCGAATATGGGCAGCGTCAGCGCCGGGCCGATGCCGTAGGCGTGGCTGCCGGCGCTGAGGAACTGGCTGAAACCCAGCGCCGTGTAGCCGGCGAAGGCGGTGAGGCTGATGTTCGGGTAGAAGCTCGCGCGCGCCGCCCGTACCCCGGCCAGCGCCGCCTGCGCCTGCCAGCGTGCGGCCACCACGTCGGCGCGGCGGCCGAGGAGTTCGGCCGGAAGGCGCTGCGGCTGCGCCGGGAGGGGCAGGGCGCCCAGGCTGGGGGCGAGATGCTCGGTCGCCTGCGGGCCCTGCCCGAGCAGAGCGGCGAGCGCGTGGCGGGCTTCGGCCAGGGCCTGAGCGTTCTGCTCGGCGCGCAGGCGGACCAGCGGTATTCCGACCTCGGCCTGGCGTAGCGAAATGGTCGACTCCAGTCCTGCACCGACGCGATCGTTCACCAGACGCACGATGTCCTGGCGCTGTTTCAAACTGCGCGCCAGCACCGCTCGCTGCGCGACCAGCCGGGCCAGATCGATGTAGCTGGCGGCCACGTTGGCGGCCAGCAGCACGCGTGCGGCCTGGGCTTGAGCCTGGGCCGCGCGCGCCTGTCCGACCGCGGCTTCGAGCGCTGCGCGCTGACGGCCGAAAAAGTCGAACTCGTAGCCGGCTTGCAGCAGCGCCTGGTTCTCGGAGTAGATGCCGCCGCCCAAGGGCGGCGGGTAGATGTCGTTTTCGCTGAAGCGCTGGCGCGTGGAATTTACCGCCGCCCCCAGCCGGGGCTCCAGGTCGGCGTGCGCCGCGCCCGCGGCCGCCTGGGCCTGACGCATGCGGGCTTGCGCCTCCTGCAGCGTGGGATTGTCGGCCAGGGCCTGGCGAATCAGCCGGTTCAGTTCCGGGTCGTCAAATTGCGTCCACCAGTCGCTGCGGGGGAATTCGTCCCGGCTTGAAGCCGCGCCTGCGACGAGCCCCAGCTGTCCGGCCCGGATCGCCCGCGCGTCGGGCTCAAGATGTCCGCCGGCGGCGCAGCCGGCCAGCAGGACGGCGGTAGCGGCGAGGGCGGCGGGCAATGTTCTGGTCTTCATGGTGTGCCTATTCGTCATGCCGAGGGGGTCGGGGGACAGCCGCCCCGGCGTCGCCATCGGGCCCGGCTGCGGCTTCGCCGTTGCCGACGAAGCGTTGCAGCAGTTCCAGGAACTGGTTGAACTCGGCCGTGGTGAAACCGTGCAAGTGCTGGTTCAGCACCTCGGCCAGGGTGTACGGGATCTGCGCTGCGATGTCCTGCCCGTGCTCGGTCAGCGCGACATTGACGACGCGGCGGTCCTGCTTGCTGCGTTCGCGCACCAGCAGCCCCTTGGCTTCGAGGCGGTCGAGCATGCGCGTCATCGAGCCCGGATCGATGCCCGATTCGCGCGCGCAGGTGGCCACGGTATCGGCGCAATCCCGGCTGATGAGCAGAAGCGGTCCCCATTGCAGGCCGGTCAGATCCAGCGGTTGCATGCGCGCATCGAGGTTGCGCTGCAAGCTGAAGTAAGCCCGCTTGGTCCAGTAGCCGACCGAACGCCCGATGTCATAATTGGCGCCGTCATAGAAGGGCGTTGCCTCCGCCTGCGGGTGATCGCCGGCGTCAGGGGCGGCGGGGGGCGATTTCGGCTGGCGGGGAGGCTTGCTGGGCTTCATGGTCGGCCATATTACTGCATAGGCAATTAGTGTAGTAACATTATACATATGTACATGTTTTTTCAGCGGCAATTCAGCAGCGATTGAGCGCCATGCCGGCGCGCCGCGGCAAACCCCTATAATTGCGTATGAATTCACCCGCCACACTCGCCGACGCCCCCGCGCCATCGGATCTGCCGTCCTCCTTCGAGCGCCTGCCGCTGTCGCCGGCCATGCAGGTGAACCTGCAACGCCTGGGCTACCTGCGGATGACCGCGATCCAGGCGGCCAGCCTGCCGCCGGCGCTGGCCGGCCGTGACCTGATCGCGCAGGCCAAGACCGGCAGCGGCAAGACCGCGGCCTTCGCGCTCTCCTTGCTCACCCGCCTGAATCCGCGCCGCCATGCGGTGCAGGCGCTGGTGCTCTGTCCGACGCGGGAACTGGCCGACCAGGTGGCCCAGGAGATCCGCCGCCTGGCGCGCGGCGCGGACAACATCAAGGTGCTGCTGCTGTGCGGCGGCAGCGCCATGCGGCCGCAGATTTCCAGCCTGGAGCACGGCGCCCACGTCGTGGTCGGCACGCCGGGCCGGATCATCGACCACCTGGAGCGCGCCAGCCTCGATCTGAGGGCGGTGAACACCCTGGTGCTGGACGAGGCCGACCGCATGCTGGACATGGGTTTCTTCGACGACATCGCGGTCGTGGCGCAGGCCTGCCCGGAGGAACGGCAGACGCTGCTGTTCTCCGCCACCTTCCCCGAGGGCATCGCCGCCCTGGGCCGGCGCTTCCTGCGCCAGCCGCAGCGGATAGAACTGGCCGAGCGCCACGAGGGCGGCAAGATCCGCCAGCGCTTCTACGAAGTGGCCGACGGCCAGCGCCTGTCCGCCGTGTCGCGGCTGCTCGATGGCTACCGGCCGGTCAGCGCCCTGGCGTTTTGCAACACCCGCAACCGCTGCCGCGAGCTGCTGCAGTCTTTGCGCGCCGCCGGCTTCGTCGCCCTGGCTCTGCACGGCGACATGGAGCAGAGAGAGCGCGACCAGGTGCTGGTGCAATTTGCCAACCGCAGTTGCTCGGTGCTGGTGGCCACCGACGTCGCCGCGCGCGGCCTGGACATCGACCAACTGGAAGCGGTGATCAACGTCGATGTCACGCCCGACCCCGAGGTGCATCTGCATCGCATCGGCCGCACCGGACGGGGCGAGCGCTCGGGCTGGGCGCTCTCCCTGGTCGGCGGCAAGGAGCGGGGACGCGCGCGCAACATCGAACGCGCGCAGGGCGGCGAGATCGAATGGTGCGCCCTCGGTGCGCTGCCGTCCGGCCGCGGCGAGCCCCTGCTGCCGCCGATGGTCACGCTGCAGATTCTGGCCGGGCGCAAGGAAAAAATCCGTCCCGGCGACGTGCTGGGCGCGCTGACCGGGGAAGCCGGTTTCGACAAGGAGCAGATCGGCAAGATCAGGGTCGCGGAATTTTCCACCTACGTCGCGGTGGACCGCGGCATCGCCGCCGAAGCCTTGCTCCGGCTGTCGGCCGGCAGGATCAAGGGCCGGCAGGTGAAGGTCGCGCTGCTGTCCGCGGCGGCGGACGCGGCTTCACCGGAACAGCGCGCATGCTGAGACTGACCGAAGTCAGGCTGCCCCTCGATCATGCCGAGGGCGAGCTCCGGGATGCCGTCCTCGGCCGCCTGGGCATCGCCGCGGACGATCTCGTCGCCCACCGCGTCTTTCGCCGTGCGCTCGATGCGCGGAAATCCTCGGCCATCGTGTTCACCTACACGCTCGACGTCGAGGTGCGGGACGAGGCGGGCGTGCTCGCCGCGCTGTCGGGCGACCGCCACGTCTCGATCACGCCGGACACCGATTACCGCTTCGTCGCCCGGGCGGCGCCCGACCTGAAGTCGCGGCCGGTGGTCATCGGCACCGGCCCGTGCGGACTGTTCGCCGGGCTGCTGCTCGCCCAGATGGGTTTCCGGCCGATCATCCTGGAGCGCGGCAAGCCGGTGCGCGAGCGCACCCAGGACACCTTCGGGTTGTGGCGGCAGGGCCGGCTCGATCCCGAATCGAACGTGCAGTTCGGCGAGGGCGGCGCCGGAACCTTCTCCGACGGCAAGCTGCACAGCCAGATCAAGGATCCCGGGCAGCGCGGCCGCAAGGTGTTGACGGAACTGGTCGCCGCCGGCGCGCCCGCCGAGATCCTCTATCTCGCCAAGCCCCACGTCGGCACCTTCAGGCTGGTGGCCGTGGTCGAGCACATGCGCGCGACCATTGCCGCCCTGGGCGGAGAAATCCGCTTCCGGAGCAAGGTCGTCGACCTCGACATCGACGCGGCGCCGGCGGGCGGCGGCCGCATCCGCGGCGTGCTGCTCGCCGACGGCGAACGCCTCCCCTGCGATCACGTCGTGCTCGCCTTGGGCCACAGCGCCCGCGACACCTTCCAGATGCTCTTCGACCGCGGCGTCGCGATCGAGGCCAAGCCCTTCTCCATCGGCCTGCGCATCGAGCATCCGCAATCCCTGATCGACCGCGCGCGTTTCGGCAAGTTCGCCGGCCATCCGCTGCTCGGCGCCGCCGACTACAAGCTGGTGCATCACGCGCGCAACGGCCGCTCGGTCTATAGCTTCTGCATGTGCCCGGGCGGCACCGTGGTGGCGGCCGCGTCCGAGCCGGGACGGGTGGTGACCAACGGCATGAGCCAGTATTCGCGCAACGAGCGCAACGCCAACAGCGCCATCGTCGTCGGCGTCACTCCCGACGACTATCCCGGCCATCCGCTCGCAGGCATCGCCTTCCAGCGCCACTGGGAGGAACGCGCCTTCGTCGCCGGCGGCTCGAGCTACGCCGCGCCGGCGCAGCGGGTCGGCGATTTCCTCAGGGGCATCCCTTCGGCGGCGCCGGGCACGGTGCTGCCCTCCTATCGGCCGGGCGTGCTGATGACCGATCTGGCCGCCTGTCTGCCCGAGTACGTGGTCGCGGCGTTGCGCGAAGCCCTGCCGGCCTTCAGCCGGCAGATCCGGGGCTTCGCCCTGGACGACGCGCTGCTGACCGGGGTCGAGACGCGCACCTCCTCGCCGATCCGCATCCGCCGCGGCGAGGATTACCAGAGCGCGAACATCCGCGGCTTGTATCCGGCCGGGGAGGGCGCGGGTTACGCCGGCGGTATCCTCTCCGCGGCGGTCGACGGCATCAAGGTGGCCGAAGCCCTGGCGCTGGATATGCTCGGCGGGGCAGGCTGAGAGCGGCATTGCTCCGGCCTTCGGTGCCGGCAACGCGCCATGAGGTAGAATTTGGCCCGGGGAGCGAATTCCTGTTGTCGGGCGTTCGAGAACAGGCCAAGACTGTCGAGGGCAGTAGAAGGATAATAATGAAGTGTGTGGATGATTTCCGCTTGCGTTTCGGCAAGCAGGAACTGGTGCCGATCATCATCGGCGGCATGGGCGTCGATATCTCGACCGCGGAGCTGGCGCTGGAGGCGGCGCGCCTGGGCGGCATCGGGCATATCTCCGACGCCATGGTGCCGACCGTCTCGGACCGGCGCTTCAGGACGCACTTCGTCAAAGAGAAGCTCAAGCTCTACAAGTACAACGTCGCCAACAGCGACAAATCCAAGGTGCTGTTCGATCTCGGCCGTCTGGCCGAGGCCACGCACAACCACGTCGGCCGGACCATGGAGGCCAAGGGCGGCAGCGGCATGGTCTTCGTGAACTGCATGGAGAAGCTGACCATGAACGCGCCGCGCGAGACGCTGCGCGTGCGCCTGACTTCGGCGCTGGACGCCGGCATCGACGGCATCACGCTCTCCGCCGGGCTGCACCTGGGATCGTTCGGCCTGATCGAGGACCATCCGCGCTTTCGCGACGCCAAGCTCGGCATCATCGTCTCCTCGCTGCGGGCGCTGCAGCTGTTCCTGCGCAAGAGCGCCAGGCTCAAGCGTCTGCCCGATTTCGTCATCGTCGAGGGCCCCCTCGCCGGCGGGCATCTGGGTTTCGGCATGGACTGGGCCAAGTACGACCTGGCCGCGATCATGGCGGAGATTCAGGCCCACCTGAAGGCGGAGCACCTGAATATTCCGCTGATTCCCGCGGGCGGCATTTTCACCGGCGGCCAGGCCGCGGCCTTCCTCGACAACGGCGCCGCCGCGGTGCAGGTGGCGACCCGCTTCACCGTGACCCGGGAGTGCGGCTTGCCGCCGGCGGTGCAGCAGGAATACTTCAAGGCGGGCGAGGACGACATCGAGGTCAATACCATTTCGCCGACCGGCTATCCGATGCGCATGCTGAAGAACAGCCCGGCGATCGGCTCGGGCATCCGGCCCAATTGCGAGGCCCTGGGCTACCTGCTCGACGGCTCGGGCAATTGCGCCTACATCACCGCCTACAACCGCGAGCTCCTGGCCCACCCGAAGCTGCGCCACGGCTCGATCAAGCTCTCGGTGAAGGAGAAGACCTGCCTGTGCACCCACATGCGCAACTTCGACTGCTGGACCTGCGGCCACTATACCTACCGGCTCAAGGACACGACCCGGCTGCTCCCCGACGGCAGCTACCAGATTCTCTCCGCCGAGCACGTGTTCCGCGACTACCAGTTCAGCACCGAGCAGCAGATCGCCCTGCCGGCCTGAGCGATCGCGCTTGACACGCTCCGACGCGCGGCGTAGATTCCGCGCGTCTTCATTTCAGGGATTCGACCTTGGACAGTAGCAGATGTAGCGGCATCCGAGCCTAGCGCCTTAAAGCTTCTGTCACACAGTATTCCTATACTGCTCACGAAGCTTTCCCGCCGGGCGAGGAGCCGGGGAAGATCGGAGCGGTCATCCGCGGCGTCCTGCCGCGGATCGCAGCCCAATCACTTGTTGATGAACGCGCGCCATGCCGACGATGCCAGTCGCATGGCGCGCGATGTTGCCGGAGCAGGGTGAAGTCGATGGCGCTGAAAACATTGGCAATGACCGGGCAGTTGCAGCTGGCCGGCAAGCAGCAGTCCGAACTGCTCGATATCGCCCGCCTGCCCGTGGAGCAGGCGCTCGCCCGGCTCGATTCCTCGCTGGAAGGACTGCTGGACCGCGAAGCCGAGGAGCGGCTGGAGCAATACGGCCCGAACGCGGTCGCCCACGTGCAGAAGAAGAGCGCGCCGCGCCAACTGCTCGAGCACTTCGCCACGCCGCTGTCGCTGCTGCTGCTCGGGCTCGCCGCGGTTTCCTTCTTGACCGGCGAGGTCAAGGGCGCGGTGGTGATCTCGATCATGGTGGTGCTCTCGGGACTGCTCTCCTTCATCCAGGAATTCCGCTCCAACAAGGCCGCGGAAAAGCTGCGCGAGATGGTCAGCACCACCGCCTCGGTGCTGCGCAAGGACGTGACCGCGGGCGTGCCCGAGGAGGTCAATCGCCTGTTCGAGGTGAGGCTCAGGATCCGCCCTTCGCACACCATCGAGGTGCCGATTTCCCAGGTGGTGCCCGGCGACATCGTCCATCTCTCGGCCGGCGACATGATCCCGGCGGACCTGCGCATCCTCTCGGCCAAGGACCTGTTCGTCAATGAATCGGCGCTCACCGGCGAGGCCATGCCCCGGGAGAAGTTCTTCGGCCCGGCGAGCCCCGAGATCAAGTCGGCGCTGGAGCTGCCCAACATCTGCTTCATGGGCACCAACGTGGTCTCCGGCACCTCGGTCGCGGTGGTCGCCGCCACCGGCAACCGCACCTATTTCGGCTCGATCGCGCAGACCGTCGCCGCGCCGCGCCAGCAGACCAGCTTCGACCTGGGCATCCGCAATTTCACCTGGCTGATGATCCGCTTCATGCTGGTGATGGTGCCGCTGGTGTTCCTGATCAACGGCTTCTCCAAGGGCGACTGGATGGAGGCATTGCTGTTCGCGGTGGCGGTGGCGGTGGGGCTGACGCCGGAGATGCTGCCGATGATCGTGACCATCAATCTGGCCAAGGGCGCGATCGCGATGTCGCGCAAGAAGGTCATCGTCAAGCGCCTGAACTCGATCCAGAACTTCGGCGCGATGGACGTGCTGTGCACCGACAAGACCGGCACCCTGACCCAGGACAAGGTGTTCCTGGAGAAGCACGTGGACATCGCCGGCAACGAGAGCGAGCACGTGCTCGAATACGCCTACCTGAACAGCCATTACCAGTCCGGCCTGAAGAACCTGCTCGACGTGGCGGTGCTGGAGCACGCCGAGGTCAAGGAGAAACTCCACGTCGCCGAGCGCTACGCCAAGATCGACGAGATTCCCTTCGACTTCCAGCGCCGGCGCATGTCGGTGGTGGTCGAGGAAGCCGGCGGCAAGCACATCCTGATCTGCAAGGGCGCGGTCGAGGAGGTGTTCACCGTGTGCACCCGCACCGAACTCGCCGGCACGGTGGTGCCCGCCGAGCGCGGCCACCTGGAGGAACTGCGCGAGGTCGTCAATGATCTGAACGAGGACGGCTTCCGCGTCATCGCCGTGGCCTACAAGGAATTGCCGGTGGCCCAGAAGATCTACGCCCTGGCCGACGAGTCCGACCTGATCCTGACCGGCTACATCGCCTTCCTCGATCCGCCCAAGGAGACCGCCGCGGCGGCCATCGCCATGCTGCGCCAGCACGGCGTCGCGGTGAAGATCCTGACCGGCGACAACGAGGTGGTGACGCGCAAGGTCTGCCGCGAGGTCGGCCTCGAGGTCGAGCACGTGGCCCTGGGCAGCGAGATCGAAGCGCTCACCGACCTGGCGCTGGCCGGGCTGGCGGAACAGGTGTCGGTGTTCGCCAAGCTCTCGCCGCAGCAGAAGGCGCGGGTGATCCAGGCGCTGCACTTGAAGGGCCACGTGGTCGGCTTCATGGGCGACGGCATCAACGACGGCCCGGCGCTGAAGGCCGCCGACGTCGGCATCTCGGTCGACACCGCGGTGGACATCGCCAAGGAGTCGGCCGACATCATCCTGCTGGAGAAGAGCCTGATGGTCCTGGAGGAGGGGATCATCGAGGGCCGCAAGGTGTTCGGCAACATCGTCAAGTACATCAAGATGGGCGCCTCGTCCAACTTCGGCAACATGTTCTCGGTGCTCGGCGCCTCGGCCTTCCTGCCCTTCCTGCCGATGGCGCCGGTGCAGATCCTGTTCAACAACCTGCTCTACGACTTCTCGCAAACCGCGGTGGCCACCGACAGCGTCGATGAGGAGTACGTCCGGCTGCCGCGCAAGTGGGACATCGGCAACATCGCGCGCTTCATGTTCTTCATCGGGCCGATCAGCTCGATCTTCGACTACGCGACCTTCTTCACCCTGATCACCTTCTTCGGCGCCTGGAACGATCCGGGGCTGTTCCAGAGCGGCTGGTTCGTCGAGTCCTTGCTCTCCCAGACCCTGATCGTCCATGTCATCCGCACCGGCAAGATCCCCTTCCTCCAGAGCAAGGCCAGCGTGCCGCTGCTGGTGATGACCGGGGTGATCTGCGCGATCGGCGTGACGCTGCCCTATTCGCAGTTCGCCCACGCCCTGGACCTGGTGGCCCTGCCGCTGCGCTACTGGTTCGCGCTGGCGGCGATCCTGCTCGCCTACATGACCCTGACCCAGCTGGTGAAGACCTGGCTGATCCGCCGCTTCGGCCTGAGCTGAATCGGCTCTACAGGGGTTTGGCGCCCAGGCGCTTGGACAGGACGCGGGAGAATTCCCGCACCGCGGCGATCTCGGGCTGGTCGCGTCCCGGCTCGCCGTCGCGCTTCAGGGTGCTGACCGCGACCGCGGCGATGGCGCGGCTGCCCGACGAATCGAACACCGGGGCGCCGATGCAGCGCATGCCCTCCCGCGTCTCCTCGTCGTCGATGGAGTAGCCGCGCAGCCGAATCTCGGACAGATCGGCGAGCAGCGCTCTCAAGGTCTTGTGGCTGTGCGGCGTCAGCCGGCGCAAGGGCGTGCCGCGGTAGAGGGCGCGCACGTGCTCGTCGGGCTGCGTAGACAGCAGCGCCTTGCCGGTGGCGGTGCAGTTGGCGGGCAGGCGCATGCCGATGCGGTAGGTGACGCCCAGCGGCGAGTCGCCGTTGCGGCAGGCGACGTACACCACGTCGGTGCCGTCCAACAGCGCCAGCACCACGCCCTCGCCGGGCAGCATCGCCAGCGCGTCCCAGGTGCTGGCGAATTCCTGGGTCAGGTCGATGTTGGCGAGGTAGGCGTGGGCCAGGTCGACTAAGTGCGTCCCGAGCCGATAGGCGCCGCTGTCCAGACGGCGCACCAGGCCGGTCCTGGCCAGCGAGGTGGCCAGGGCCAGGATGCTGCTCTTGGGCAGCCCGAGGCGGGCGGTGAGCTCGGCCAGCGACAGCGGCTCTCTCGACCCGGCCAGGGTGTCGAGGATCTGCACCGCTCTCAGCACCGAGGGCACGGCGCCCTTGGGCATCTTTTGATCGGTCTGGGCGTTGGCTGTTGACATGGGTTCCGGGAGCAACGTATTCTTCATGCACATCCTAGCATGGCGTTCAGTATCCTGCACGCTAGTCGATAGTTGACGGTGATGGCATTGGCCGAGGCGCCTGATAGACAATGACGAATCCGATCCATCATCCTGAGCCCGTTGCGACCTTGGCTCATTTCATCGCCGGCGCGCCGGTCGCCGGCGCGAGCGGCCGCTGGAGCGAGGTCTTCGATCCGGCCTGCGGCGCTGTCACCGCGCGCGTGCCGCTGGCTTCCAAAGCCGAGACCGGGCGGGCGATCGCCGCCGCCGCCGCGGCCTTCCCGAAATGGGCGGAGACGCCGCCGCTGCGCCGCGCCAGGATCATGTTCAGGTTCAAGGAACTGATCGAGCGCCACGCCGACCAGATCTCCGCCCTGATCAGCAGCGAGCACGGCAAGGTGTTCTCGGACGCCAAGGGCGAACTCACCCGGGGCCTGGAGGTGGTCGAATTCGCCTGCGGCATGCCCCAGCTCCTGAAGGGGGAATACACCGAGCAGATCGGCAGCGGCATCGACAGCTGGTCGCTGCGCCAACCGCTGGGTGTCTGCGCCGGCATCACGCCGTTCAACTTTCCGGCGATGGTGCCGATGTGGATGTTCCCGGTGGCGATCGCCGCCGGCAATACCTTCATCCTCAAGCCCTCCGAGCGCGATCCCTCGACCAGCCTGTTCCTGGCCCGGTTGCTCGCCGAGGCGGGCCTGCCGGCCGGGGTGTTCAACGTCGTCAATGGCGACAAGGAGGCGGTCGATGCCCTGCTCGCCGACCCGCGGGTGGCGGCGGTGAGCTTCGTCGGCTCGACCCCGGTCGCCGAGTACATCTACGCCACCGGCGCCGCCCACGGCAAGCGCGTGCAGGCCCTGGGCGGCGCCAAGAACCACATGGTGGTGCTGCCCGACGCCGACCTCGAGCAGACCGTGGACAACCTCGTCGGCGCCGCCTACGGCTCGGCCGGCGAGCGCTGCATGGCGATCTCGGTGGCGGTGGCGGTGGGCGAGGTCGCCGACACGCTGGTGGCGCGCCTGGCCGAGCGCGCCCGGGCGCTGAAGATCGGACCGGGCAGCGATCCCGCGGCGGAGATGGGTCCGCTGGTGACCCGCGCGCATCACGACAAGGTGCGCGGCTACGTGGACCTCGGCGTGGCCGAGGGCGCGGAGCTGGTGGTCGATGGCCGCGACTTCAAGCTCCCCGGGCATGAGCGGGGATTCTATCTGGGCGGCTGCCTGTTCGACCGGGTCACGCCTTCGATGCGCATTTACCAGGAGGAGATCTTCGGGCCGGTGCTGTGCGTGGTGCGCGTGCCCGACTTCGACGCCGCGGTGAATCTGATCGATGCCCACGAGTTCGGCAACGGCACCGCGATCTTCACCCGCAACGGCAACGCCGCGCGCGAATTCGCCCGGCGCATCCAGGTCGGCATGGTCGGCATCAACGTGCCGATTCCGGTGCCGATGGCCTTCCACAGCTTCGGCGGCTGGAAGCGCTCGCTGTTCGGCGACCACTCGGTGCACGGCCCCGAGGGCGTGCGCTTCTATACCCGGCTGAAGACCGTGACCGCGCGCTGGCCGACCGGCATGGCCGGCGACGATTCCTTCGTGATGCCGACCAACGGATGACGATCTCGGAGAGCCGGCCATGTTGACCCTGATCGAGGCCAAGCGGATTGCGGCGGCGGCCGGCGGCGAAGCCGAAAGGAACGGCTGGGCGGTGGTCGTCGCGATCGTCGATGACGGCGGCCATCTGGTTTATCTGGAGCGGATGGACGACACCCAGAAGGCTTCGATCCGGATCGCCGAAGAGAAGGCCCGGGCCGCGATCCTGTTCAAGCGTCCGACCAAGGTGTTCGAAGACGCGGTCGCGGACGGGCGCATCAGCGTGCTCGGGCTCTCCGCTGCGGTGCCGGTCGAGGGCGGCCTGCCCCTGGTCAGGGACGGCCGATACCTCGGCGCCATCGGCGTCTCGGGCGTCCGTGCGCATCAGGACGGCGCCGTCGCCGCCGCCGGCGCCGCAGCCTTTGTGCAAGCGGCCGAGCGCTGATGGGCGCCTTACTTCACACGTCAAATTATGGGGGTATAGTGCACCTTCCGAAAAGACGAATATGATTGCTGCAGCGGGCGCGATGCTCGGCAAATCGAGCTGAAGCCGGTTGACCCGTCATACGAATTTCGCACCGATCAAGTGTCCGGAAAACCTGGTGCGAACCCGGATTCAGGGAAATAAGAGACACGGTTCGAGATATGCTTCAAGAACATCGCGGAGGAGAGCGTCGCCTGGGAGCGCATCATGGTCCCCGAGGGACGGGTCGCCTGGTAGCGATACCATGGATCCATCAAAAGGAGGTATCACATGTCTGATAAGAACCCGTTGGAGACGAAGGTCAGCCGCCGCAGCGTGATCAAGGCGGCGGCCGCTGCCGGCGCGCTGCAGATGGGCGCACCCTTCATCGGCAACGCGCGCGCCGCCGAGCCGGTCAAGATCGGCCTGGACAACCCGCTCACCGGCACCTACGCCGCGGTCGGCAAGAACGAGATGATCGGCTGCCAGCTGGCGATCGAGCAGATCAACGCCAAGGGCGGCATCCTCGGCCGGCCGGCCAAGCTCCTGGTCGAGGACTCGACCAGCGGCGACGCCGGCACCGCGGTGCAGAAGGCGCGCAAGCTGATCGAGCGCGACAAGGTGAGCTTCCTGCTCGGCAACGTCAATTCCGCGCTGGCGATGGCCATGGCCCAGGTCGCCTACGAGAAGGGCGTGATCCACGTCGTGCCCGGCGGCCACACCGATTCCATCACCGGCACCGACTGCCACTGGAACGTCTTCCGCATCTGCAACACCACCCAGATGGAGGCCTACGCGGTGGGCCCCGAGCTGCTCAAGAAGGGCGGCAAGAAGTGGTACTTCATCACTCCCGACTACGCCTTCGGCCACACCCTCCAGGCCGGTCTGGAGCGGGCCGCGGCCAAGATCGGCGCGGTCAAGGTCGGCGGTGACCTGACGCCTTTGGGCACCACCGATTTCTCCTCCTACCTGATCAAGGCGCAGGCGGCCAAGCCCGACGTGATCATCTTCCTGACCCAGGGCAACGACATGATCAACGCCCTGAAGCAGGCGGTGCAGTTCGGCCTGGAGAAGCGCTTCCACCTGGCCGGCGCCCAGCAGGAACTCGAAGCGCTCGAAGGCCTGCCGCCCGAGGCGCGGATCGGCACCTGGGTGTTCGAGTGGTACTGGAAGCAGCCGGGGGTGCCGCACGTCGCGGAATTCGTCGCTGCGATCAAGAAGAAGACCGGCCGGGTGCCGACCGCCCGCACCTGGTTCGGTTTCGCCTCGACCTGGACCTGCGCGCTGGCGGCCAACAAGGCCAAGTCCCTCGACGCGCGCAAGATGGCCAAGGCGCTGCAGGGCATGAAGCTGCCGCCGGAGGTGGGCCTGATGCCGGAACAGCCGTTCTTCCGCGCCGGCCAGAATCAGCTGATTCCCACGCTCTACGTCGGCAATGCCCAGGCCAAGGGCCCGGGCGGTCCGGACGACCTGTTCAACGTCACCGAGGTGGTCAAGGGTACCGATGTCGCCGGCACCCTCGAGGAGTCCGGTTGCAAGATGGTCTGGCCGACCTGAAGCGTCCCGGCTGACCTGAAACGTCCGGAACCGATGTCGCCACGACATCCGGTTCCGGTTCGTGTCGCCGCGCCCCGGTCCGGGCGGCGGGCGACGGACTTCACCTGGCGGATAGGCGTGACCCTCCATGACCCAATTGCTGCTGTTCAACGTTTTTAACGGGTTGATCGTCGGCGCATTCTATGCGCTGATGGCGCTCGGTCTGTCGCTGATCCTGAATCTCAGCGGCGTCATCAATTTCGCCCACGGCGGCTTCCTGGCGATCGGCGCCTACCTCGCCTATTCGCTGATTCCCTACGTCGGCTTCTGGGGCGCGCTGCTGATCGCTCCGATCCTGACCGCGATGATCGGTCTCCTGGTCGAGCGCTTCCTGATCCGCCGCCTGTACCAGCGCGACCCGCTCTACAGCCTGCTGCTGACCTTCGGCCTGGCCTACATCCTGGAGGATGGGACGCGCATGATCTGGGGGGCGCAGAGCCTGCCCTACGTGATTCCCGACTGGCTGACCTCGCCCCTGTCCTCCGAGTATTTCTTCCTCACCGGCTATCGCCTGTTCATGGTCGTCCTGGTCGCGGTGGCGGTCGGCGCGCTGTTCTACATCCTCTCCCGCACCCGGCTGGGCATGCGCATCCGCGCCGGCACCGCGGATCTGGAGACGGTCTCGGTGTTGGGGGTCAATGTGCGCCTGCTGCGCAACCTGAACTTCGGTCTGGGCATCTATCTCGCCGGTCTGGCCGGGGTGCTGGCCGCGGGCATGCTCGGCCTCGATCCGACCATCGGCAGCACGCTGATCATGCCCAGCTTCGTCGCGATCATCGTCGGCGGCCTGGGCAGCCTGCCGGGCACGCTGCTGGGCGGCCTGTTGATCGGCGTCGTCTCGGGCATCACCACCGTCTATTTCCCTTCGGCGAGCGAGGCGGTGATGTACGTGATGATGGGCGTGGTATTGCTGGTCAGACCGCGCGGTCTGCTCGGCGAAGAAGGGAGGCTGCAATGAGCGCGCTCACTCGGCAGCGGCTGTCGCTGGCGCTGATCTGGCTGGCGCTGTTGACCATGCCCTACTGGATGAATGCCGTCGGCGGCTATACCGAGCTCGGCACCCGCGTGCTGGTGCTGGGTCTCGCGGCGATGGCCTTGAACTTCCTGCTCGGCTTCACCGGCGTGCTGTCCTTCGGTCACGCCGCCTACTTCGGGCTGGGCGCTTACGGCGCGGGCATGGCCATCAAGTATCTGGCGCCGAGCACGCCGCTGGCCATCGTGATCGGCGTCGTTCTCGGCACGCTCGCCGGCGCCATCATCGGCGCTCTGATCGTCAAGCTGCGCGGGGTCTATTTCGCCATGGTGACGATCGCCTTCGCCCAGGTCTTCTTCTTCATCGCCATCCGCTGGAACGCGGTGACCGGCGGCGACGACGGCCTGACCGGCTGGCATCGTCACGCGCTCGACCTGGGTTTCGGCAAGATCGACATCCTGAACAACGACAAGGCCTTCTACTACCTGGTGCTGGTCCTGTTCGCCATCGCCGTCGGCCTGATGGCATTGCTGCTGCGCTCGCCCTTCGGCCGGACACTCCTGGCGATCCGCGAGAACGAGCGGCGGGCGCGCTTCCTCGGCCTGCCGATCGAGCAGCATATCTGGCTGTCCTTCGTCATCTCCTGCCTGTTCGCGAGCCTGGCCGGCACGCTGTTCGCGCTGCTCTCCAACTTCATCGATCCGCACGCGCTGCACTGGAGCCAGTCGGGCAATTTCGTGATCATGGCGGTGTTGGGCGGCATGCGCTCCTTCTGGGGGCCGCTGGTCGGCGCCGCGATCTTCGTCGTGCTCCAGGATTACGTCTCCAGCCACACCGCGAACTGGATGTCGATCATCGGCCTGTTCTTCGTGCTGGTGGTGATGTTCTTTCCGCGCGGCGTGCTCGGCATGCTGCGGCGAAAGGCCAAGTCATGAGTCTATTGCAGGTACAGAACGTCTCGCGCCATTTCGGCAGCCTGATCGCGGTCAATGGCGTCACGCTCACCGTCGAGCCGGGCGAACTGCGCGCGGTGATCGGGCCCAACGGCGCCGGCAAGACCACCTTCTTCAACCTGATCAGCGGCTTCTTCCCTCCGACCGCCGGCAAGATCCTGTTCGCCGGCCAGGACATCACCGCGCTGCCGCCGCACAAGCGCGTGATCATGGGCATGGCGCGCACCTTCCAGATCACCGAGATCTTTCCCGAACTGAACGTGCGCGAGAATCTGCGCATCCCGGTCGAGATCGCCTCGGGCCTGCGCCTGAGGCCCTGGCTGAGCAAGAGCGCCGACGCCAGGATCCGCGAGCGCGTGGCCGAATTGATGGAACTGGGCGGGCTCACCGAGAAGGCCGACCGCCTGGTCGGCGAGCTGTCGCACGGCGACCAGCGCGCCACCGAGATCATGATGTCGCTGGCCTTGAGGCCCCGGCTGCTCCTGTTGGACGAGCCGACCGCCGGCATGGGCGACCAGGAGACCTACGACATCAGCCGCCTGATCCGTCGCCTGCACAAGGACCAGGGCCTGACCATCGTCCTGATCGAGCACGACATGCGCGTCGTTTTCAATCTGGCCGACCGCATCATGGTGCTGGCCGAGGGCGCGGTGCTGGCCGAGGGCACGCCCGACGACATCGCCAACAGCGAAGTGGTCCAGGCGGCATATTTGGGGAAGGCGGCGGCATGAACATGCTCGAAGCGGAAGGCCTGCACACTTTTTACGGCAAGAGCCACATCCTGCACGGCGTCGGACTGGAAGTCAGGGAGGGCGAGATCGTCACCCTGCTGGGCAGGAACGGCGCCGGCAAGACCACGACGCTGCGCAGCATCATGGGGCTCACCCGCGCGCGCCAGGGCTCGGTGCGCATCTTCGGACAGGAGACCACGGCCTGGCCGCCCTACCGGATCGCCGCCACCGGCGTCGGCTACGTGCCCGAGGGGCGGCGTGTCTTCGCGGCCCTGACGGTCGAGGAGAATCTCAAGGTGCCGCTGGAACGCCCGGGCCCGTGGACCATCCCGCGCATCTACCAGCTGTTCCCGCGCCTGGAAGAGCGCCGGATGTCCAGGGGCGGACAGCTCTCCGGCGGCGAGCAGGAAATGCTCGCGATCGCCCGCGCACTGCTGCTCAATCCCAAGCTGCTGCTGCTCGACGAACCTTCGCAAGGCCTGGCGCCGCTGATCGTCCAGGACGTGTTCAACATCGTCGTGGCGATGCGCAAGGAGGGCATGTCGGTGCTGCTGGTCGAGCAGAACGTCCGCGCCGCGGTGGCCATCGCCGACCGCGCCTACGTGCTGGAAGACGGCGAGATGGTCTATCAAGGCCCGGCCGCCGAGTTCGCCCAGGACGAGGAGCGCGTCCGCGCGCTCGCCGGCGCCAGCGCCGAGAAGTGGGACGACATGGATTAGTGCCCGTTTTGTCCCGGGAAGATTTTGCCCGGGACAATTACGGGCACTTATGCCGCGCAGCGGCGCTGGTGGCCTGTCCCCGGGAGTTCCAGGGACATTACGGGCACTTATGCCGCGCAGCGGCGCAGTGCCTAGCCATAACGGTCCTACGTTTTGTCCCGGGAAGATTTTGCCCGGGGCAATTACGGGCACTTATGCCGCGCAAGCGGCGCAGTGCCAATCGTGCCACGCGCAACGGCGTAGTGCCTGTCGCTGCTAGCCTCAGCCCGAAGTGCTGAAACGCTCGGCGACCTGATCGAGCCCTTGATCGGCGCCGCCGCCGCGGCGGATGCGCAGGGGCAGATACTGTTCGTCGATCCCCAGCCAGAGTTCCAGCGTCTCCTGACCGGTATCCGCGGGCGCAGCGCTGCGCAGGTGCAGGGCGCGCAGCAGTCGGCCGCCGACCGAAATCCGCTCCTCGCCGACCGCCTCGAAGTTCCGCTCCCGGACGCCGCCGCCCGAGGCGATCGCGGCGCTCAGCGGTTCGCCGTGCAGCAGCGCCTGACCGATCTCGTAGGGCAGGCTGAGAGCGTCCTGCGTCCTGGCCTTCAGTCCGTATTCGCGGGCCCCCGCGCCGTTCGCGGTGATGCGCGCGCGCAGCGCCTGCCAGTCGAAATGCAGCACCTCGCCGCTGGCCCCGTCCCGATAGTCGAGCGGCACGAGGCCGTCCGAGGCGACCACGCCGCTGCTTTGCGCCAGCGTCTGACCGGCCGCGGCAAGAAGGTCCGAGCGGCGTTCGATGGCGTAGGTGTTGCCGTCGTGATGCCACTCGTCCTGCAGGTGACCGATCAGGTGTCCGCCGCGGTAGAGGGCATAGCGGATTCGCCCAGCACGCGGCATGCTCATCACCGAGCCAGGCTCTGTTTGCGGCGCGTTTTCGGCCTGGATCGGGACGCTGGGGACGGTGGGGACGGTGGGGAGGGCGGCTTCCTGCTCGACGGCGCGGGCTTTTTCGTGCGCGGGCGGCGCGGCGCGGGCTTTTTCCTCACCGGCCGGGGCCGCGAGTGCCGCTGCTCCGCTTGCGGCGAGCAGGGTCGCGGACAGCGGGTTCGCATCGGCCGCCGCCGCTCCGGGCGTGCCCCCGGTGCCCAGCGCCAGCAGCGCTGCGTGCCCCAGCAGCGAGAGCGCCAGCGCCGCGACGAGACGCGTTGTCGCCATCGCTCACTGGTTGTCCAGCAGCTCGTGCCAGGAGACCCGTCTCGCCCCCAGGGTGCTGCTCGAGGTCGGCACGTTGGTGACCGCGGTCGAGGTGTCGGAGAGCTTGGTCAGGCTCACCACGACGCCGTTGGGCA
>JAJZPJ010000202.1 GCA_021811225.1 Pseudomonadota bacterium | reverse complement strand
CCGAGCCGGCGCTGATCGCTCAATTGCTGGAGGTGCGCCGCCGCCTGGTCGAGGCCGATCTGGGCGAAGGCATCGCGACGCCGTACTGGCCGGCCCGATAGCCGAGCCGCCGGAAAATCAGGCCGGACCCTCCCCCGCCTAACGGCCTTTAACGAACCAAGAGACTGGGGATAGGTTTGTGGACGAGTCTATAGCGTGGTGACTACTGGAATGTCAGGGATTGGCCGCTAACATAAATGGAAAATTTCATCGCCGAGACATTTCCAGATTGATCGGCTTTAAAGCACTCCCCCCCCGAAACCGTCGGTGAACCGTTGGTATATGTTGTGGTTGAATTGATGCATGCCCAAGCGGTTGTAGCAGTATCCGATTCAAGCGACCAAACTTCTGTGTCTGTTGAAGTAATAGATGTCTTGGTGCTGTTTGTGTAGGTCGTGCTTGTTTCTAAGGAGCCACTTTGTCCAACTGAGGCAACTGAAGGAAGTGCCTGTTGCCCTGCAGCTACAGAATAAGAGCCATCGCTTGCGATGTCGCCCCAGTCCTTATAGGGACTCACGTCGAAATATGCAGTATCCGAAAAGGTTGATGCAACTACACCATTCTTCTTGATGATTATTGACTCCGCCATCGTTGAAGAAAGATGCCCCTCAAAAAGTTGTTGAGTGCCCGGCGTAAAGTTTATTTGTAGAGAATATGTGTCTGCACCAGAGACGGCCGAAAGGTTGTAATTGTGGCTCGCTTGCATGAACGCACTTACGGCACTAGCGAAAGGAAACGTAGTTGTAGGGCTTGTGCTCGGGGCGACCGCACTGCCACCACCACTGCCGCACGCACTCAAAGTCACAGCCAACAGAATCGTCAGGTATCTCGTTATCATTGTCATGATCTCCCTATTGTCCGAAGGTGAATCCTACGCCCAAAGTGAGATAGTAGATATTGCACTAAAGTCATAGATGTAGAGGAAAGCTTTCGGTCCTCGCTGGCTCGCGTATTGTTCCGGATAGCATTCAACCTTGCCTGCGATCATCTCAAGCGCTTGCTGGCCGGAATCGCACCACCTCCGTTGCATCGATTACTTCAGAATCATGCAAACGGAATTAGCTAACTGAGGTTTTTAGGATTATTGCGGCTTGCTGGCCGGCTGTGTGCTGCCAGTGTGCCGCAAAAGAAAAAGCACCTAGCCGGTAATTGCTCTAAGTGCTTGTTTTTATTCTGGTGCCCGGAGCCGGATTTGAACCGGCATGGCTTGCGCCGAGGGATTTTAAGTCCCTTGTGTCTACCAATTTCACCATCCGGGCAGGTCGGCGGCTGCGCGATTCTACCTGAGCGCAGGGGCAGCGGGCTTCAGATCCAGCCGAGGATTCCGACCAGGGCGCCGATCCCGATCAGCCACACGGGGTTGAAGTTCCGCGTCATCACGACGATCACCGTCAGGGCCGTGAGCACGGCGCTGCCCCAGCTGTTGTCGGCGACTCTGGCCAGGGACCAGGCCGTCGCCAGCATCATGCCGACGGACAGCGGCGAGAGCGCCGCCTTGACGGTACGGCCAAAGGCGCTGCTGCCGTGCTTCACGCTGAGGCGCAGCGTCACCACGGTCATGACCGAGGGCGGCACGATGATGGCGACGGTCGCCGCCACCGCCCCCAGCCAGCCGGCGGCCTGCAGGCCGACCAGCGTCGCGAACAGGAAATTCGGCCCGGGCGAGGCCTGGGCGATGGTGAAGGCGGCGATGAAGTCCTCGTTGCTCATCCAGTGGTGGGCATCGACGGCGAAGCGCTGGATGTCCGGCGTCAGCGCGATGACGCCGCCGCCGATCGCCATCATCGAGATCATGGAGAAGTGCAGGAGCAGCGCCCAGGCGATTGCGACATTGCCGCTCATCGATGCGTCTCCGTCCAGAAGACGGCGAGCGCCAGCGGCGCGAGTAGGCCGATCACCGTCAGCAGCGGCCAGCGCAGCAGGGCGATGCCGGCAAAGGCCAGGACGAGGAGCAGCGCGTTTTTCCGCCGCCGCGGCAGATCGCGGAGCATCTTCAGCGCCATCGCGACGATGAGACCGGCGGCGACCGCCGACATGCCGGCGAGCGCGTGCCTGACCGGGAGTAAGTCGCCGTAGTGCCGGTAGGCCAGACCGAGCATGATCACCAGCACGAAGGGCGACAGGATCATGCCGGAGAGCGCCGCGATGCCGCCATGGATGCCGGCGTGGCGGTGACCGATGATCACCGCCAGATTGCAGATGGTCGGCCCGGGCAAAATCTGCGCGAACGCCAGCAGCTCCCTGAACTCGCCTTTCTCCAGGATCTGCCGGCGCTCGACCAGGATGCGATAGGCCCAGGGCAGGACGCCGCCGAAGCCCAGCAGGGTCATCTGCGTAAACAGCACGAACAGTTGGGCGGAAGTGAGCTTAGTGGCGACGGGGGCGAGGGTCGCGGCCGCGTCCGGCGGCGGGGCATGGCGGGGCATACGGTCTTCAAGTCCTCAAATCGAAAGGCCGGCTCGGATCAGATCGGCGGCCTTCTCCCCGATCATGATGCACGGCGCATTGGTGTTGCCGCCGATCAGGGTCGGCATGATCGAGGCGTCGACCACGCGCAGGCCGTCGATGCCATGGACCCGCAGCGCCGGATCGACGACGGCGCTCCCGTCTACCCCCATCTTGCAGGTGCCGACCGGATGGTACACCGTATCGACGCGATTTCTCAGCTCCGCGCGGATTTCTTCGTCGTTCGCCGGATCGGCCCGCAGCGGCGGCTGGCGGCGAAGGAAGTGGCGAGCGCGGGCAGCAGCGGATCGCACACCCGCATCGAAGACGAGCTGGCGAAAGCCGCGAAGGCGAGCAGCAGGATGGGACGCTTTTCCGGGAATTCCGAGGAGGGTATCGGCGGGCCTGAAGAACGTGGGGGATGGAGGCAGCCGTCGGAGCGAGCCTGCGCGCATCCGTTCATGCCAGACGCGCGCCGGCGGCCCGCTATGAAAGCGGCCCCGGGGACCTCCTGTCAAATCGCCGGGCGGCGATCAGTGGCCCGCGAGTTCGGGCGAGAGTTCCTGATGCAATGCCGAGAGCCGCACGCGCTGCAGCTTGCCGGTGGCGGTCTGCGGCAGCGTCTCGACCCAATGCACCCAGCGCGGCCGCTTGTGCCCGGTCAGGCTCGCGATGCCCAGCTCCAGCCGCCGCTGCGCCTCCTCGCGCATCTGCGGCCCGGGCACCAGGAACACCGCGATCGAGGTCAGGCCGTCGGCGCCTCTCACCCCCACCGCCGCCAGTTCCTGCACGGCGTCGCCGCAGACGTCGCGCAGGGCCTGCTCCACCCATAGGGTGCTGACCCATTGCCCGGCGATCTTCAGCATGTCGTCGTTGCGGCCGGTGAATTCGAGTTCCTCGCCCTGGCGCAGGAAGGTGTCGCCGGGAGAAAACCAGCCAGCGACGAAATCCTCGGCGTTCTCCTTCGGGCGCTGCCAATAGCCGCGGGCTATCCCCGGATGGCGGAACCAGATGCGTTGCGGCAGATCGCTGTCCGGATCGCCGTAGCGCACTTCGGTGAGCGGCGTCGGGCGCAGCAGACCGGCGTCCTGCCGGGAATACAGCATCAGGCACAAGGTCTCCGAGGTGCCGTAGCCGGATATCGGCGCCAGCCCGGTCGCCTCGCGCCAACGGGCGCAGACGCTGGCCGGCAGCGCCTCGCCGGCCGAGACGAAATGGCGGATGCCGTACGGCTTGAGTCTGGCGGCGACCCCGGTGGCGAGCATCTTGTTGTACAGCGTCGGGACGCTGAAGAGCAGGGTCGGCCGGTGCGCCGCGACCATGTCCACGACGCGCTCCGGCGTCGGCCACTCCGGGTCGAGGATCACCGTCGCCCCCAGACGCAGTCCGGCGAACAGGCTGTTGGCCAGGGCGTAAGCGAAGAACAGCTTGGAGGTGGCGTAGAGCCGGTCCTCGGGTCCGGCAGCGAGTATCTGCCGGGCGAATTCGGCGCAGGGAGCGGTCACGCCCTGGGTATGGATCACGCCCTTGGACTTGCCGGTGGTGCCCGAGGTGCCGATCCACAAGGCCATGTCCTCGGGCCGCCGCGGCACCGGTTCGATGGCGACCGCGTCGGCGATGTCCCAGTCGCGCCAGGCGCCAGAACCCGGCGCCGCCGCGCCGGCCATCACCAGCGGCGGTTGCGGCAGCGCGGCGGCCATCGCGGCCACCTCCTCGACCAGCTCCGGCGTGGTCCACACGAAGCGGACGTCGGACTCTTCCAGGATCCCCGCCAGATCGCCCAGGCCCAGCCTCGGATTGATGCCGACGGCCACGCCGCCGGCCCAGATCGCGCCGAGATAGGCCACGACCCAGTCGATGCCGTCGGGCGCGAAGGCCACCACCCGATCGTCCGTCCTGAGCCCGAGGGATTGCCAGAGGGCGGCCGCGCACGCCACCTCGCGGCGCAGCTCGCCGTAGCTGATCTGCCGCGCCCCGCATTCGAGCGCGATGCGATCCGGAGCGCCTGTCTCGAACAGGCCGAGGGCAGCATTCACGGGCGGAGTCTCCATCGGCGATTCCCTATTTTTATAGCGCGGCCAGATCGCGATGGCGGCAAATTAGCACGGGAATTTTTGCGGACTCTTGACCCAGGTCAATTCAGCTTGATGGCAAATTGTTTGATTGCCAAACATACTCCTTGCCGTGGGCAGCCAAGATCGCTGCGCGAAGCGCTCGCCACGACGGACGTCGTGGCGAGCGCAGCGTGGCAATCCGGGCCGCGGCAGCTTCGCTACACGGGTTCCATCACCAGCAGG
>JAJZPJ010000012.1 GCA_021811225.1 Pseudomonadota bacterium | reverse complement strand
ACCGTTCCTCGCTCTACTGCACCGACATCTTCAAGATGGTCGAGGCGCCGATATTCCACGTCAATGGCGACGATCCGGAAGCCGTGGCGCTGGTGACCCAGCTGGCGATGGATTTCCGCAAGGAATTCAGGACGGACGTGGTGGTCGATCTGATCTGCTTCCGCAAGCTCGGCCACAACGAGCAGGACGAGCCGATGGTGACCCAGCCGCTGATGTACAAGAAGATCGCCGCCCATCCCGGCACGCGCAAGCTCTACGCCGACAAGCTGCTCGGCCAGGGCGTGCTCGCCGCCGACGATCCCGAGCGGATGATCAAGGACTACCGGGCGGCGCTCGATCGCGGCGAGCTGCTCTACAACCCGGTGATCTCCAGCCACCAGCGCCAGTTCGCGGTCGATTGGGCGCCCTTCGTCGGGCAGAAGTACAGCAACGACTGCGCCACCGCCGTGCCGCTCGCCGATCTCAAGCGGCTGGCCGGGCGCGTGACCGACGTCCCCGCGAACTTCAGCCTGCATTCCCGGGTGCAGAAGATCGTCGAGGACCGGCGCAAGATGGGCGAGGGCAAGCTGCCGCTCGACTGGGGCATGGGCGAGACCCTGGCCTACGCCACCTTGCTGGTGGAAGGCTACGGCGTGCGCGTCTCGGGCGAGGACAGCGGCCGCGGCACCTTCTTCCACCGCCACGCGGTGTTGCACGACCAGAATCGCGAGCGCTGGGACGCCGGCACCTGGCTGCCGCTGCAGCACCTGCAGGAGAAGCAGGCGCCGTTCATCGTGATCGATTCGGTGCTCTCCGAAGAGGGGGTGATGGCCTTCGAGTACGGCTACTCCACCGCCGAACCGAACGAGCTGGTGATCTGGGAAGGGCAGTTCGGCGACTTCGCCAACGGCGCCCAGGTGGTCATCGACCAGTTCATCGCCTCGGGCGAGGCCAAGTGGGGCAGGCTCTCCGGTCTGGTCTTGATGCTGCCGCACGGTTACGAGGGCCAGGGTCCCGAGCACTCGTCGGCGCGGCTGGAGCGCTACATGCAGTTGTGCGCCGAGGAGAACATGCAGGTCTGCGTGCCCACCACGCCGGCGCAGATCTACCATCTGCTGCGCCGCCAGATGCTGCGCAAGATCAGGAAGCCCCTGATCATCCTGACGCCGAAATCGCTGCTGCGCCACAAGGATGCGGTCTCCTCTCTCGACGAGCTGGCCTGCGGGCAGTTCCAGACGGTGATCGGCGAGGTCGACGAACTCGACGCCAAGAAGGTCAAGCGCATCATCCTGTGCTCGGGCAAGATCTACTATGAGCTGCTGGCGGCGCGCCGCGAGCGGGCGCAAGCCGATACCGCGGTGCTGCGCATGGAGCAGCTCTATCCCTTCCCGGACGAGGCTTTCGCCGCAGAAATGAAGAAGTTCCCGAATGCCAAGGAAGTGGTGTGGTGCCAGGAAGAGCCGCGCAACCAGGGCGCCTGGTACTGGTTCGTCTCGCGCCAGCACCTGGTCAGGGCGGTCGGCGCCAAGCAGCAGCTGCTGCTGGTTTCCCGTCCCGCCTCGGCCTCTCCGGCGGTCGGCTACTACGCCAAGCACAATGCCCAGCAGAAGGCCATCATCGCTGCCGCCTTCGGCAAGCTGAAGGCACCCGATTAATCAAGGAGTCACCATGCTGATCGAAGTCAAAGTCCCGCAACTGTCGGAGTCGGTCGCCGAAGCGACCCTGGTGGGCTGGCACAAGAGAGAGGGCGAGCCGGTCTTGCGCGACGAGAACCTGATCGACATCGAGACCGACAAGGTGGTGCTCGAACTGCCCGCGCCGGCGGCCGGCGTCATCGTCGAGATCCTCAAGAATGACGGCGCCACCGTGGTCGCGGGCGAGGTGATCGCGCGGATCGACTCCGAGGCGGCCGGCGGCGCAGCGGTCGCGCCGCCGGCCACCGCTGCGCAAGCGGTGCAGGCGCCGGCTGCGGCCAAGAGCGCGCCGCCGGTCATGCCGGCAGCGCGCAAGATCATGGCGGAAAAGGGCATCGCCGCCGCCGACTTGACCGGCACCGGCCGCGGCGGCCGCATCACCAAGGGCGACGCGCTGGGCATCGTTCCGCCTTCCCCCGCCGCTCCCACTCCCACTCCCGCTCCCGTCCCCGCCCCCGCCGCGGTCAAGCCGGCGCTGGCCCAGCCGGCGGCGGTGAATGTCGATGCGGTGGTGGGCGAACGCCTCGAGCAGCGCGTGCCGATGAGCCGCCTGCGCGCCCGGATCGCCGAGCGCCTGCTGCAGTCGCAGGCGCAAAACGCCATATTGACCACCTTCAACGAGGTCAACATGGCGCCGGTGATGGAGATGCGCAAGAAGTACGCCGAGCGCTTCGAGAAGGAGCACGGCGTCAGGCTCGGCTTCATGTCCTTCTTCGTCAAGGCGGTGGTCGCGGCCTTGAAGAAATATCCGGTGCTGAACGCCTCGGTCGATGGCAACGACATCGTCTATCACGGCTACTTCGACATCGGCATCGCCGTGGGCAGTCCGCGCGGCCTGGTGGTGCCGATCCTGCGCGACGCCGACCAGATGAGCCTGGCCGACATCGAGAAGAAGGTGGCGGAATACGGCGCCAAGGCCAAAGACGGCAAGCTCAGCATCGAGGAGCTGACCGGCGGCACCTTCTCGATTTCCAACGGCGGCGTCTTCGGTTCGATGCTGTCCACGCCGATCATCAATCCGCCGCAATCGGCGATCCTGGGCATCCACGCCACCAAGGAGCGCGCGGTGGTCGAGAACGGCCAGGTCGTGGTGCGGCCGATGAACTACTTCGCGCTGTCCTACGACCATCGCGTCATCGACGGGCGCGAGGCGGTGCTGGGCCTGGTGGCGATCAAGGATGCGCTGGAAGATCCGGCGCGCCTGCTGCTGGAGGTCTGAGCCCATGGCCAAACAATACGATGTGCTGGTCATCGGCGGCGGCCCGGGCGGCTACGTCGCCGCGATCCGGGCGGCGCAATTGGGCCTGTCCGCCGCCTGCATAGAATCGCAATCCTACGCCGACGCCAAGGGCGAGGTGCGCCTGGGCGGCACCTGCCTCAACGTCGGCTGCATTCCCTCCAAGGCGCTGCTGCAGTCTTCCGAAATGTACGAGCAGGCCGGTCACGGTTTCGTCATGCACGGCATCGGCTTCGACGGGCTCAAGATCGACGTCGCGACGATGATGAAGCGCAAGGACAACATCGTCGCCCAGCTCACCAGCGGCATCCGCGGCCTGTTCAAGAAGAACAAGGTGACGCTGCTGTCCGGCCGCGGCAGCTTCGTCGGTCGCGAGGACGATCTGTGGCAGGTCGAGGTGGCCGGCGCCGCGGGCAGCGAGCTCGTCTCGGCCCGCCACGTCATCGTCGCCACCGGCTCGACGCCGCGATCATTGCCGGACGTGGCCGTCGACAACGAACTGATCTGCGACAACGTCGGCGCCCTGTCCTTTGGCGCGGTGCCCAAGCGCCTGGGCGTGATCGGCGCCGGCGTCATCGGCCTGGAGCTGGGCAGCGTCTGGAAACGCCTGGGCGCCGAGGTGACCATTCTCGAGGCCTTGCCCGATTTCCTCGCCGCCGCCGACCAGGCCGTGGCCAAGGAGGCGTGGAAGGTATTCACCCAGAAGCAGGGCCTCTCCATCCATCTCGGCGTCAAGATCCTCAAGGTGAGCCGCAATGAAGCCGGCGTCGCGATCGAATACGAGTCGGGCGACGAGACCTATACGCTGGAGTGCGACCGGCTGATCGTCTCGGTCGGCCGGGTGCCGTACACCGAAGGCCTGGGCTGCGACAACGTCGGTCTGGAGCTCGATTCGCGCGGCCGCATCGCGGTCGATGGCCAGTGCCGGACCAAGCTGCCCAACGTCTGGGCGGTCGGCGACGTCGTACCCGGACCGATGCTGGCGCACAAGGGCATGGAGGAGGGGGTGATGGTCGCCGAGCTGATCGCCGGTCAAGCCGGGCACATCGACTACGACACCGTGCCCTGGGTGATGTACACCCATCCGGAAATCGCCTGGGTGGGCAAGACCGAGCAGCAGTTGAAGCGCGAGGGCGTCGCTTACCGCGTCGGACAGATTCCGTTCGCGGCCAACGGCCGCGCGCTGGGACAGGGCGACACCACCGGCTTCGTCAAGATGCTGGCCGACGCGCAGAGCGACCGCATCCTGGGCGTGCACATCATCGGCAACAACGCCTCGGAGCTGGTGGCCGAGGCGGTCGTGGCGATGGAATTCGGCGCCAGCTCCGAGGACATCGCGCGCATCTGCCACGCCCATCCGACGCTGTCGGAGGCGATGCACGAGGCGGCGCTGGCGGTCGATAAGCGCGCGCTGCATTTCTGAGCCTGTAGGTCGGCCCGAGCGCCGACCTACAGGATACACATGGCAGCCATAGATACTCAGGTCGCGGGCATGCTCGCATCCTTCAAGGCCCAATGCGACAGCCGCGGCATCGCCGCCGACGCCGCCCAGCTCGCGGCGGCGACTCGTCTGGACCGCCTGCACCAGGAACTGCTCGCCTTCAAGCACAAGCGCAGGAACCGTCTGCGCAAGGCGCTGGTGCGGCCGCCGCTGCCGCGCGGCGTCTATTTCTGGGGCGGCGTCGGCCGCGGCAAGACCCTGCTGATGGACTGTTTTTTCGCCGCGCTGCCCTACCAGCGCAAGCGTCGCGTGCATTTCCACGCCTTCATGGCCGAAGTGCATGGCGAGTTGAAGCGGCACCGGCAAGAGGCCGATCCCTTGCTCAGGGTCGCCGACGCCATCGCGGTCAGGAGCCGGGTCATCTGTTTCGACGATCTGCACGTCTCCGACATCGCCGACGCGATGATCCTGGGCCGCCTGTTCGCCGCGCTGTTCGAGCGCGGCGTGGTGTTCTGCATGACCTCCAACTACCCGCCCGACGGTCTCTATCCGGAAGGGCTGCAGCGGCACCTGTTCCTGCCGACCATCGCATTGTTGCAGGCGCGCCTGGACGTGGTCGAGGTGGATAGCGGCATCGATTACCGTTTCCGCGCGCTGGAAGAGATGGAGGGCTACCTGATGCCGGCCGACGATGCGGCGGAGCAGCGGCTGGCCGCGGACTTCCGCCAGATCGCCGGCGGCGAGGGCCATGCCCGACCCCAGACGATACTGGGCAGGGAGCTGCCGGTGCGGCGGCGCGCGCCCGGGGTCATCTGGTTCGACTTCGCCACGCTCTGCGGCGGACCGCGTTCGCAGAACGACTATCTCGAACTGGCGCGCCTGTTCCCGACGCTGCTGCTCTCCGGCGTGCCGCGCATGAACCGCGCCATGGCCTCCGAGGCGCGCCGCTTCACCTGGCTGATCGACGTGCTCTACGATCATCGCGTCAAGCTGCTGCTCTCGGCGGACTGTCCCGCCGAGGAGCTGTACCGTCAGGGTATCGCCGCCGAGGAATTCAAACGCACGGTCAGCCGTCTGGTCGAGATGCGCTCGCGCGAGTACCTCGGTCTGGCGCACATCGTCGGCAGCCGCCAGGCTCGCGGTGCGATCGACCCGACTTGATATTTCGGGCAGCTTGCTGCACTGCAGCTAGTGCCCGAGCGGAACTTCCCCGCTGGAAAAACCCTGCGGCGGCGATGCCGGTTTTTTCACGAAGGCCTCACGATGATCGCTCGGAGTTGTATTTTTTTCTTCCGCCTCGGTTAGAATCGCTGAGCCTTTTTTGGGATTTGAACATGCTGCTCGCCGGTCAATCAGCACCTGCGTTTTCCCTGCCCGATGCGGACATGGAAACCTTTGACCTGGAATCGCTGCGCGGCAAGCAGCACGCCGTGCTGTTTTTCTACCCCCGGGACGATGCGCCGTTTTGCACGCTGGAGGCGATCGACTTCACCGATCATGAGGAAGAGTTCACGCGGGCCAGCTGCACTATCCTGGGCGTGAGCCGGGACGATTGCCTGAGCCACGCCGAGTTCCGCGACAAGCATGGGCTCTCGGTGCGTCTGCTGGCCGACATGGAAGGCGAGGTGAGCCGCAAATACGGAGTCTGCCAGATGAAGGAGAAGGACGGGGTGCGCAAGCTGTGCGTCGTCCGCTCCACCTTCGTGATCGACAGCGAGGGTGTCGTCAGGCACGCGCTTTATGATATAAAGCCGCGCGGACATGTCGCCGAGGTCCTGCAACTCGTCAAGCAATTGGAGCAGCCATGCAAATAATCAAAAACACCGTCGTGACCCTGGATTACCAGGTTCATGACACCGAGGGCAATCTCATCGATGCCGGAGCCGAACCGCTGGTGTATGTGCACGGCGGCTACGACGGCATTTTCCCGACCCTCGAGGAGGCGCTGCAGGGCAAGGAGGTCGGCGCCAGCCTGAAGCTCAAGCTGGAACCCGGCGAGGCCTTCGGCGAATACGATGCGGCGCTGGTGAATGTCGAACCGCGCGATCTGTTTCCCGAGCAGATCGAGGTCGGCATGCAGTTCGAGCGCGCTGCCGAGGACGATGAAGAGGAGGACATGCTCTACACCATCACCGAGATCGAAGCCGACAAGGTGGTGGTCGATGGCAATCATCCGCTCGCCGGCATGGCGCTGGTGTTCGACTGCACCGTCGCCGAGGTGCGCCAGGCGACCCAGGAAGAGCTCGCCCACGGCCACGTCCACGGCCCCGGCGGACATCACCACCATTAATGCCCGTTGTCGTCGCCGGGATGCATTTACCCGGGGACGACCCAGGGCATTTATGCCGCGCAGCGGCGCTAGCGTCAATCAACCCGCCAGCCGCTTCAATTCGTAGAGCATCTCCAGCGCCTGGCGCGGCGACAGCTGATCGCAGTCCAGATCGGCCAGCGCTTCCAGCGCGGGGTTCGCTTTCGCTGCGGCGATCGGCGCTGCGAACAGGTCGGGCTGTCCGCTGTCCTGTCCGGCCTCGCGATTTTCAAGCAGCGCCAGGCGCCGCTTGGCGTCCCGGATGACGGCGGCGGGAATGCCGGCCAGCGCCGCGACCTGGATGCCGTAACTCTGGTTCGCCGGTCCCTCTTCCAGCGCGTGCAGAAAAACGATCGTCTGGCCGTGTTCGACCGCGGACAGATGCACGTTGGCGCATTCCGGATAGTCGTGAGCCAGGCGCGTGAGCTCGAAATAGTGCGTCGAGAACAGGGAGAGCGCGCGGTTCTTCTCGATCAGCTGGCGGGCGATGGCGAAGGCCAGCGCCATGCCGTCGAAGGTGGAGGTGCCCCGGCCGATCTCGTCCATCAACACCAGCGAATTCTCGGTTGCGCCGTGCAGGATCGCCGCCGCTTCGGTCATCTCGACCATGAAGGTGGAGCGGCCCGAGGCCAGGTCGTCGGAGGCGCCGATGCGGGTGAAGATCGCGTCGATCGGCCCGATCCGGCAGGCAGTGGCGGGCACGAAGCTGCCGCAGTGGGCGAGCAGCACGATCAGCGCCACCTGGCGCATGTAGGTCGATTTGCCGCCCATGTTGGGACCGGTGACCAGCAGCAGGCGGCGCGCGGCATTGAGCCGGGTGTCGTTGGCGATGAACGGGGCCACTTCCCGCTCCACCACCGGATGGCGGCCGGTCACGATCTCGATCCCGGGGGCGTCCTGGAATTCCGGCCGGCAGTAGTCGAGCCGCTGCGCCGCGTCGGCCAGCGCGCACAGGCCGTCGGCCAGCGCCACGGCGCGGGCGATGGTCTGCAGGCTGCGGATGAAGGCGCAGAGATCGAGGAGCAGCGCTTCGTAGAGCCGCTTCTCCAGCGCCGCGGCGCGCTCGTTGGCGGACAGCGCGCGGTCCTCGAAGGCCTTGAGTTCGGGCGTGATGTAGCGCTCGGCGTTCTTCAGGGTCTGGCGCCGGCGATAGTCTTCCGGCACCTTGCCGCTGTTGGCGTGGCTGACCTCGATGTAGAAGCCGTGCACCCGATTGAACTCGACCTTGAGGCTGTTGATGCCCGAGCGCGCCCGCTCGCGCGTCTCGAGTTCGAGCAGGAAGGCGCCGCAGTTGTTCTGCAGTGCGCGCAGTTCGTCCAGTTCGGCGCTGAACCCGTCGTTGATCACGCCCCCTTCGCGCAGCAGCGTCGCGGGCTCGGCCTTGATCGCCCGTGCGAGCAGATCGAGACAGGCTTGCGGCGGCGCGAGCTCGCCGTGGATCCGGTTCAGCAAGGCGGCATGCGCTTCGGCCAGAGATGCGCGCAAGTCGGGCAGCGCCGCCAGACTGTCGCGCAAGGCCGAGAGGTCGCGCGGGCGGGCGCGGCCAAGCGCGATCCGGGCGGTGATGCGTTCGATGTCGGCGATGTGGTGCAGACCCTCGCGCAGCCGGGCGGCGGCGCCATCGGCGAGTTCGGCGATGGCATCGTGGCGGGCGGCGGCGGCGCGCCGGTCGGCCAAGGGATGGTGCAGCGCCTGGCGCAGCCAGCGCGAGCCCATGCTGGTGGCGCAGGTGTCGAGCAGCGAGAGCAAGGTGGGGGCGGCCTCGCCGCGCAGCGTTTCGGAGATCTCCAGGTTACGGCGCGTCTGTGCGTCCAGGCGCAGAAATTCGCCGCCGCGCTCGACGCGTAAGGTCGTGATATGTGCCAGGGTCTGCTGCTGGGTGTCGCGGGCGTACTGGAACAGCGCGGCGACCGCGGCCAGGGCCAGCGGCTCGCCGCCCTCGGGCAGATCGTCGGGTAGATGTGCGGCCAGATCGCGGCTGCCGAAGTGCTGGCTCAGCAGGCGCACCGCCGAGTCGGCGTCGAAGTGCCAGTCGGGCAGGTACTTCAGCGCGGTACCGCCCATCCCCGAGGCCGCGGCCCGCTGCCCGTCGGGCAGCAGCAGCTCGGCCGGGCGCAGGCGCTCGAATTGCGCCGGCAGATCCCCGATCGGGCAGCCGAGCATCGACAGTTCGCCGTTGGCGAGATTGAGCCAGGCCAGGCCGGCGCGCTGCTTCCCGACGGTCAGGGCGGCGAGCAGGCAATCGGACTTGTCGTCGAGCAGCGCCGAGTCGGTCAGCGTGCCGGGCGTGACGATGCGCGTCACCGCCCGTTCGACCGGACCCTTGGCCGCTGCGGGATCGCCGATCTGTTCGCAGATCGCCACCGATTCGCCCAGCTTCACCAGCCGCGCCAGGTACTGTTCGAGCGCGTGGTGAGGCACGCCCGCCATCGGGATCGGCGCTCCGGCCGATTGCCCGCGCGCGGTCAGGGTGATGTCGAGCAGCCGCGCCGCGCGCTGCGCGTCGTCGAAGAACAGTTCGTAGAAGTCGCCCATCCGGTAGAACATCAGCATGTCCGGATGCTGCGCCTTGAGGCGCAGGTACTGGGCCATCATCGGGGTGTGGCCGGCGGCGTCGCCCTCGGCGTGCATCGGCTCGGTTTTCCGCAAGCTCAGGCCTTCAACTGGGCGGTCAGATGCGGCGTCAAGAGTTGCAGCAACTGGGAGAACACCTTCGGGTTGCCGGCGATGATGTTGCCGGTGGCGAGATAATCGGATTCCCCGGAGAGATCGCCGACCAGACCGCCAGCCTCGGCGATCAGGAGCGCACCGGCGGCCATGTCCCAGGGGGAGAGGCCGAACTCCCAGAAGCCGTCCAGGCGCCCGGCGGCGACGTAGGCCAGGTCCAGCGACGCCGCGCCGGGGCGACGCAGACCGGAAGTCTTCTGCGTCAGCTCCTTGAAGATCGCCAGGTAGGTGTCGATATGCGTGAAGGAGCGGTAAGGGAAACCGGTACCGATCAGGGATTCGGCCAGCTTGGCGCGCTTCGAGACGCGAATGCGCTTGTCATTGAGAAAGGCGCCGCCGCCCTTGCTGGCGGTAAACAGCTCGTTGCGGTTGGTGTCGTAGATCACCGCGTGGTTCAGGATGCCCTTGTGCGCCAGCGCGATCGAGATCGCATATTGGGGGAAGCCGTGGATGAAATTGGTGGTGCCGTCGAGCGGATCGATGATCCACTGGTAGTCGCTCTCCGGGCCGGAGGCGCCCGACTCTTCTGCTAGAATCGCGTGGCTGGGATAGGCCTCGCGCAACACTTCGACGATCGCCGTTTCGGCGGCGCGATCCACCTCGGTGACGTAATCGCTTTGCTGCTTGGTGCTGACCGTCAGCTGGCTGATGTCCAGGCTGGCGCGGCTGATGATGTGGCCGGCGCGGCGAGCGGCCTTGACGGCGATGATGAGCATGGGATGCATGGAGGACGATTCCGGTGAGGGTCAGCCGCGGGCGATGGCCCATTCAGGGACCCGTTCGGCAAAGCCGGAATTCTAATATGAACGGCACCTCCCCGCTCGACCGCATCCGCGTCGTCCTCTCCCATACCAGTCATCCGGGCAACATCGGCGCTGCGGCCCGGGCGATGAAGACCATGGGCCTCTCGCGCCTCTATCTCGTCGCTCCCCGGCATTTCCCCGACCCCGAGGCCGAGGCGCGCGCCTCCGGCGCCTCGGACCTCTTGGCGGCAGCGGTGGTGTGCCGGACGCTGGAGCAGGCGCTGGCCGATACCGTGTTCGCCGCAGGCCTGAGCGCGCGCCGGCGCGACCTGTCCCTGCCGGTTTGCTGGGCGCGCGAGGGCGCCGCCCGCCTGGTGCAGCGCGGCCGTTCGGACGAGGTGGCGCTGGTGTTCGGCAACGAGACCTCGGGCCTCACCAACGAGGAACTCTCGCTGTGCCACCTGCCGGTGATGATCCCGACCAATCCGGACTACTCGTCGCTCAATCTCGGCGCCGCGGTCCAATTGATGTGTTACGAGCTGCGCCTGGCGGTTGCCGCGCCGGGCGCGGCGCCTGCGTCCGAACTGCCGCTGGCCACGGGTGAAGAGGTCGAGGGCCTCTATGCCCACCTGGAGCGCTGCGCGCTGGCCAGCGGCTTTCTCGACCCATCCCAGCCCAAGCGGCTGATGCTCCGCTTTCGCCGCCTGTTCGCCCGCACGGCGCTGGAGCGGGAGGAGGTGAGCATTCTGCGCGGCCTGCTGGCGAGCTTCGAGCGCCCCAAGTTGCGCAAGAAAAGTTGACTGAATTTCAGGGGCATTTTATATTCCAGCGACCACTTATGGAACTACCGATCTTGAGCCGCCTGCGCGAAGACATCCACTGCGTCTTCGCCCGCGATCCCGCCGCCCGCTCCTCCTGGGAAGTGCTGACCTGCTATCCGGGTTTCCACGCCTTGCAGTTCCATCGCTGCACGCATTGGCTGTGGACCCGGCGGATTCGCTGGCTGGCGCGCTGGATCTCGCACTGGGGCCGCTGGCTGACCGGGGTGGAAATCCATCCCGGCGCCACCATCGGACACCGGGTGTTCATCGATCACGGCATGGGCGTGGTGATCGGCGAGACCGCGGAGATCGGCGACGACTGCACCCTCTATCACGGCGTGACGCTGGGCGGCACTTCCTGGAACAAGGGCAAGCGTCATCCGACCCTGGCGCCGGGCGTGGTGATCGGCGCCGGCGCCAAGGTGCTGGGCCCGATCACCATCGGCGAGGGCGCCAAGATCGGCTCGAACGCCGTGGTGGTGAGGGACGTTCCGCCCGGGGCCACCGCCGTCGGCATCCCTGCGCGCATCATCATGGGCGAGCAGGACCAGGCGCGCGAGGCCAAGGCCGAGAAGATGGGCTTTTCCGCCTACGCGCTGACGCGCGGCGAGAACGATCCCGTTTCGCAGGCCATCCATGGCTTGCTCGACCACGCGGTCAGCACCGACCGGCGCATCGAGCAGTTGCTGCAACTGCTGGAACGCGCCGGCGTTGCGGTCGGCGACGAGGCGGCCACGGCCGATCGCTTCGACCCGAATTATTTGGGGAAAATAGTTGACTGATTTTGTCGGAAATCGTATAGTCGAGCGAAACCATCAAGTATTACCCGGTGGCGATGTTGCTCTGTACGCGTTGTTGCGTGCCCATGATTTTTCAATTGATTTCATTGGCTTTACATTGGCTTTATTGACCGACTTGTTGCGCTCGACGAGGTGGATTATGAAACTGACGACTAAAGGCCGTTTTGCAGTAACCGCGATGATCGATCTGGCGCTGCGCCACGAAGGCGGGCCGGTGACCCTGGCCGGCATCAGCGAACGGCAGAAGATTTCGCTGTCCTACCTGGAACAGTTGTTCGGCAAACTGCGCCGCCACCAGCTGGTCTCCAGCGTGCGCGGTCCCGGCGGCGGCTATTGCCTGGCCAGGAAAATGGCCGAGATTTCGGTGGCCGACATCATCTGTGCCGTCGACGAGCCCCTGGACGCCACCCTGTGCGGCGGCATGGGCAACTGCCACGAGGAACAGCAGTGCATGACGCATCAGTTGTGGACCGACCTCACCAAACGGATGTTCGACTACCTCAGCTCGGTCAGCTTGGGCGACCTGGTCAAGGAGCAGCGGGCCAAGCTCGGTGCCGCGCCGCTGACCAAGTACAGCGTTGATGTCGCGCCCGAGCCCAATCGCGTCGTCTCCCTGGCAACAGCCTGATTCCATGTTCGCCCCCGTCTATCTCGACCACAACGCCACCACGCCGCTCGATCCGCGCGTGCTGGAGGCGATGCTGCCCCATCTCTCGGCGCGCTGCGGCAATGCCTCCAGCCGCCACGAGTATGGCCGCGCGGCGAGGCGGGCGATCGACGAAGCGCGCGCACGGGTGGCCGCGGCGCTGGGCGCCCATGCCACCGAGGTGGTGTTCACCAGCGGCGGGACCGAGGCCAACAACCTGTTCCTGAAGGGCGCGGCGGCCTGCATCAAGCCCGGCGTGCTGGCCATCTCTGCGCTCGAGCATCCCAGCGTCCGCGAGCCGGCCAGGGATTTGTCGCGGCTGGGCTGGCGGACAGCCGAGATCGCCGTCGATGCCGATGGCCGCGTCGATCCGGAATCTTATGCCGCGATCCTGGCGGAAAAGCCGCAGCTCGTCTCGGTGATGCTCGCCAACAACGAGACCGGCGTCCTGCAGGACGTGGCGGCGCTGGCCGGCCGCGCCAGGGGCGCCTGGTTCCACAGCGACGCGGTGCAGGCGCTGGGCAAGATCGATATCGACTTTCGCGCCCTGAACGCCGCCGGCGTCCATGCGCTCAGCGTCTCGGCGCACAAGATCAACGGCCCGATCGGCGCCGGCGCGCTGGTGGTGGACAAGCGGCTCGAACTGCGCGCTCTGGTCGCCGGCGGCGGCCAGGAGCGCGGCCTGCGCTCGGGCACCGAGAACGTCGCGGCCATCGTCGGCTTCGGTCTCGCCTGCGAGATCGCGGCGGCGCGCCTGGAGACCGACGGCGCGCGACTCGCGGCGCTGCGCGACGGACTGGAACGGGAGCTCGCGCGGCTGGGGGCGACGGTGTTCGGCCGGGGCGCCGCGCGCCTGGCCAACACCAGCTATTTCGCGCTGCCCGAGATCGACGGCGAGACCCTGGTGGCCAGGCTCGACCGCGCCGGCTTCGCGGTGGCCAGCGGCTCGGCCTGCTCCTCGGCCGCCCCCGAGCCCTCTCACGTGCTGCGCGCGATGGCGGTCGCACCCGAGCTGGCCAGGGGCGCGGTGCGCGTCAGCCTGGGCCATGACAACACCGAACAGCAGGTGGCGGATTTTCTCGCCGCCCTCACGGCAACCCTCACGCAGCTGCGGCGCATGCGCGCCCTGGCGGGCTGATTTCGCAAGGAGAAGCAACGATGCTCAAGTTCCCGATCTACCTCGACAACTCCGCGACGACGCCGGTCGATCCGCGCGTCGCGGCGAAGATGATTCCCTACCTGGTCGAGAAATTCGGCAACCCGGCCAGCCGCTCGCACGCCTACGGCTGGGAGGCCGAAGCGGCGGTCGAGGAGGCGCGCGGCCAGGTCGCGGCGCTGGTCAATGCCGACGCCAAGGACATCGTCTGGACCTCCGGCGCCACCGAGTCGAACAACCTCGCGATCAAGGGCGCGGCGCACTTCTATTCGGGCAAGGGCAAGCACCTGATCACCCTGTCCACCGAACACAAGGCGGTGCTCGACACCATGCGCGAGCTGGAGCGCCAGGGCTTCGAGCTCACCTACCTGGAGCCGCAGGAAAACGGCCTGATCACCACCGAACAGTTCAAGCAGGCGCTGCGTCCGGACACCATCCTGGCCTCGGTGCTGGCGGTCAATAACGAGATCGGCGTGATCCAGCCGATCGCCGAGCTGGGCGAGATCTGCCGCGACAAGGGCGTGGTCTTCCACGTCGATGCGGCGCAGGCCACCGGCAAGATGCCCATCGACCTGGCGGCCCTGAAGGTCGATCTGATGTCCTTCTCGGCGCACAAGACCTACGGTCCCAAGGGCATCGGCGCCCTCTACGTGCGCAGGAAGCCGCGCATCCGCCTGGAGGCGCAGATCCACGGCGGCGGCCACGAGCGCGGCCTGCGTTCGGGCACGCTGGCGCCGCACCAGATCGTCGGCATGGGCGAGGCCTTCCGTCTCGCCCGCGAGGAGATGGCGACGGAAAATCTGCGCATCGGGAAGCTGCGCGACAAGCTGCTGAAGGGCCTGACCGACATCGAGGAGACCTACGTCAATGGCGACCTCGTGCAGCGCGTGCCGCACAACCTCAACATCAGCTTCAATTACGTCGAGGGCGAGTCCTTGATCATGGCGATCAAGGACATCGCGGTCTCCTCCGGCTCGGCGTGCACCTCGGCCAGCCTGGAGCCGTCCTACGTGCTGCGCGCGCTGGGGCGCTCCGACGAACTGGCGCACAGCTCGATCCGCTTCACCCTCGGCCGCTTCACCACCGAGGAGGAGATCGACTATACGGTCTCGCTGCTCCATGCGAAAATCGCCAAGCTGCGCGAGCTCTCGCCGTTGTGGGAAATGTATCAGGACGGCGTCGACCTCAACACCGTCCAGTGGGCGGCGCATTGAAGTAGCAATCAAAGGAGTTTCAAAATGGCATACAGCGAAAAAGTACTCGAGCATTACGAGAATCCGCGCAACGTCGGCACCTTCGCCAAGGACGACGCGGACGTCGGCACCGGCATGGTCGGCGCCCCCGCCTGCGGCGACGTGATGAAGCTGCAGATCAAGGTCGGCAAGGACGGCATCATCGAGGATGCCAAGTTCAAGACCTACGGCTGCGGTTCGGCGATCGCCTCCAGCTCGCTGGTCACCGAGTGGGTCAAGGGCAAGACGCTGGACCAGGCGCTGGACATCAAGAACACCCATATCGCCGAAGAACTGGCGCTGCCGCCGGTGAAGATCCATTGCTCGATCCTGGCCGAGGACGCCATCAAGGCGGCGGTGGCCGACTACAAGCACCGGCACGAGGCGTGAGGCGATGATCACCATTACCGAAAAAGCCGCCAAGCACGTGGCGACCTTCCTGGCCAAACGCGGCAAGGGTCTCGGCTTGCGCTTCGGCGTGCGCACCTCGGGCTGCTCGGGCATGGCCTACAAGCTGGAGTTCGTCGATGTCGCCAATCCCGAGGACCACGTCTTCGAGAGCCACGGCGTCAAGGTGCTGGTCGATCCCAAGAGCCTGCCCTACATCGACGGCACCGAACTCGATTTCGTGCGCGAGGGGCTGAACGAGGGCTTCAAGTTCAACAACCCGAACATCAAGGATCAGTGCGGCTGCGGCGAGAGCTTCAACGTCCAGTAGCAGCGTCGGCGATGGACTTCACCCAGGACCACTTCGCCCTGTTCGGGCTGCCGCGCCGCTACGCGCTCGACAACGCCGAACTGGATCGCCTCTACCGCGAGGTGCAGGCGCGCGTCCATCCCGACAAATACGCCCACCAGCCAGACGCCGAGCGGCGGCTGGCGATGCAGTGGGCGACGAGGATCAACGAGGCCTACCAGACCTTGCGCCAGCCCCTCTCCCGCGCCAAGTATCTGCTTTTCCTCGCCGGCGTTGAGGTGGAGCGGGAGCGCAGGATGTCTGCGGAATTCCTGATGCAGCAGATGGAATGGCGGGAAGCGGTGGCCGAGGCGCGCGCCGCCCTCGCCGTCGATGAGTTGGAGGCACTGCACGCGCGGCTCAAGAAAGAGATGCGCGGACAATACCTGAAGCTCGCGGCGCAACTCGCTGCGCCCGACGTCGGCGCCGCCGCCGATCTGCTGCGCCAGTTGATGTTCCAGGAAAAACTGCTCGCCGACATCGACGACGCGCTCGCCGCCGCCGAGGCATAACCACAACGACAATCCATGGCCTTACTGCAGATTTCAGAACCCGGCGAATCGACCGCGCCGCACGAACACCGTCTCGCCGTCGGCATCGACCTGGGCACCACCAACTCGCTGGTCGCCACGGTCAGGAGCGGCATGGCGGTGGTCCTCTCCGACGCGCTGGGCCGGCCGCTCTTGCCCTCGGTGGTGAGCTACCGCGGCGCCGGCGTGGTCGTCGGGCACGAGGCACAGGCGCAGCAGAGCGTCGATCCGAAGAACACCATCGTCTCGGTCAAACGCTTCATGGGCCGCGGTCTCAGGGACATCGCCCACTTCGAATCGATGCCCTACGATTTCGTCGCAGCGGAGGCTGGCGCCGAGGGCATGGTCAGGCTGCGCACCTCGGCCGGCGTCAAGAGCCCGGTGGAGATCTCGGCGGAAATCCTCAAGGTGTTAAGAGCGCGCGCCGAAGCGGCCTTGGGCGGGCCGCTCTCCGGCGCGGTGATCACCGTGCCGGCGTATTTCGACGATGCCCAGCGCCAGGCGACCAAGGACGCGGGACGCCTGGCCGGCCTGAACGTACTGCGCCTCTTGAACGAGCCCACCGCCGCGGCGATCGCCTACGGCCTCGACAACGGCGCGGAGGGCATCTACGCGGTCTACGATCTGGGCGGGGGCACCTTCGACATCTCGATCCTGCGCCTGTCCAAGGGCATCTTCGAGGTGCTCGCGACCGGCGGCGATTCGGCGCTGGGCGGCGACGACTTCGACCAGCGGGTGTTCTGCTGGATCATCGAGGCGGCCGGTCTGGCGCCGCTCTCCGCCCAGGACGCGCGCGTGCTGCTGACCCGCGCGCGCGAAGCCAAGGAATTTCTCACCAGCCACGGCGAGGCGCCGATCACCGTCCGGCTCGCGAGCGGCGAGTACGTCGACGTCAAACTCAGCAGCACGGTGTTTGCCGAAATCACCAAGACCCTGGTGCAGAAGACCCTGTCGGCGACCAAGCGGGCGCTGCGCGACGCCGGCCTCGGCACCGACGAGGTGAAGGGCGTGGTGATGGTCGGCGGCGCCACGCGCATGCCGCAGATCCAGCACGCGGTGGGCGAGCTGTTCGGCCAGGAGCCGCTCAACAATCTCGATCCGGACAAGGTGGTGGCGCTGGGCGCCGCGACCCAGGCCAACCTGCTGGCCGGCAACCGCGCCGCCGGCGACGACTGGCTGCTGCTCGACGTGATCCCGCTGTCGCTCGGCCTGGAGACCATGGGCGGGCTCACCGAAAAGCTCATCCCGCGCAACTCGACCCTGCCGATCGCGCGGGCGCAGGAATTCACCACCTTCAAGGACGGCCAGACGGCGATGATGATCCACGTCGTCCAGGGCGAACGCGAGCTGGTCGCCGACTGCCGCTCGCTGGCGCGCTTCGAACTGCGCGGCATCCCGCCGATGGTGGCCGGTGCCGCGAGAATCCGGGTGAGCTTCCAGGTGGACGCGGACGGCCTGCTCTCGGTCGCGGCGCGCGAACAGACCACCGGGGTCGAGGCGCGCGTCGAGGTGAAGCCCTCCTACGGCCTGTCCGACGACGAGATCGCCGGCATGCTCAAGGACAGCTTCACCCATGCCTCCCAGGACGCCTTCCGGCGCGCGCTGCGCGAAGCCCAGGTGGAGGCGCAGCGTCTGCTCGAAGCCACCCGTTCGGCGCTGAATGAGGATGCGGCGCTGCTCTCCGCCGCCGAGCGCGCCCTGATCGACGACGGCATCATCGGCCTGGAAGCGGTGCTGGTCGGCGACGAGCGCCACGCGATCGACGAGGCGATGGCCAAGCTGAACCTGGCCACCGCCGATTTCGCGGCGCGGCGCATGAATCAGAGCGTGCAACGTGCGCTCTCGGGACGGAACATCGCGGAAATGGAATCATGACAACCTACCCCCCATCCCCCTTCTCGAAGAAGGGGGTGACTGAAGCTCGCTTTGCTCGCAATCCGATGGCGGCTCCTCCTTGGCTTCCCCCAAGGGGACTTCCTACGGGGCGCGGCCCGGCGGAGGGGCTATGACCCAGATCGTCGTTCTGCCCCACGTCGAGCTTTGTCCCGACGGCGCGGTCATCGAGGCCAAGCCCGGCGCCAGCATCTGCGACAGCCTGCTCGACAACGGCATCGCGATCGAGCACGCCTGCGAGAAGTCCTGTGCCTGCACCACCTGCCACGTGGTGATCCGCGAGGGATACGAGGCGCTCGATGCCGCCGAGGAGATCGAGGAGGACCTGCTCGACAAGGCCTGGGGGCTGGAGCCGACCTCGCGCCTGTCCTGTCAGGCGCGGGTCGCCGAGGTGCCGCTGGTGATCGAGATTCCCAGGTACACCATCAACATGGCCAAGGAGGGCAAGCGATGAAATGGAAGGACAGCCTGGACATCGCCATCGAGCTGGCCGACAGGCATCCCGGGGTCGACCCCAAGACCGTGCGCTTCACCGATCTGATGCAGTGGGTGCTGGCCTTGCCCGGCTTCGAGGAGGACGAGCATCGCTGCGGCGAGAAGATCCTCGAGGCGATCCAGTTGGCCTGGATCGACGAGGTGCAATGATCGGCCGCCCGGCCTTGATCGACAGCCACTGCCACCTCGACGCCGCGGAGTTCGATGCCGACCGCGCCGCGGTGGCCGCCGCGGCGATCGCCGCCGGCGTGAACCTGATGGTCATCCCTGCGGTGGAACGCGCCAACTTCGCCGCCGTCGCCGCGGTTTGCCGGGATCTGTCCGGCTGCGTCCCGGCCTTCGGCATCCACCCGCTGTTCGTCGGGCGTGCCGTTGAGCAGGACCTCGACGCGCTGCGCCAGGCGCTGCGCGCCAATGCGGCGGTGGCCGTCGGCGAGATCGGTCTCGACTTCTTCGTGCCTGATCGGGACGAGGCGCGGCAGATCGCCTTCTTCGCCGCGCAATTGAAGATCGCCGGAGAGTTCCGGCTGCCCGTCCTGCTCCACGTGCGCCGCGCGATCGACGCGGTGCTGAAAGAGCTGCGCCGCCTGCCGGTGGTCGGCGGCATCGCCCACGCCTTCAACGGCAGCCGCGTTCAGGCCGAGGCCTTCATCGAGCTGGGCTTCAAGCTCGGCTTCGGCGGCGCCATGACCCACCCGCGCGCCACCCGCATCCGGACGCTGGCGGCGACGCTGCCCTTGAGTTCGATCGTGCTGGAGACCGACGCGCCCGACATTCCGCCGGCCTGGTTGCATGGCGGACGAAACGCGCCCGGCGAACTGCCGAAGATCGCCGAAACCCTGGCAAAGCTGCGCGGCATTTCGATGGCTGAGCTGGCAGCGGCGACCTCAGCCAACGCCCGCGCGGTACTGCCGCGCTTGTCGATCGGCTGATGGACTCAGCCTAGGGTTCCGAATTCCACCGGACTCTTGACGTAGAACAGATGCACGCCTTCGGCCTTCAGGCGCGCGAACAGGCGTTCTGCGTCTTCTTCGCTGACCGCCAGCTGAACCTCCTGAGGCTGGTCGGCCAGTTCGAAGAAATGGGCGGAATGAATGTGGCGGTGCTGGCCGAAGCCCTCGCTGCCGGCAATCAGCGTGGCGCCCGGAAGCTTCATTTCCTGGGCGAGATCCACCAGCCAGTCGCCCAGCGAGCGGCCATGATGACGCCGGTCCTGTTGGGTGAAGAAAGTGATCTGATAGCCTTTCACGACGTTCTCCTCAATAAAATTTCAGCCAACGCCATGAGACGAGGCCCGCAAAGGTCATCAACAGCGAGCCGCTGACGTGGATCGCGATCTCGCCCATTGCCCACGCCACCCGGCCTTGCTGCAGGAGCGTGACGGTCTCGGCCGAGAAGGTGGAAAAAGTGGTGAGCCCGCCGCAGAAGCCGGTGATGATCAAGAGGCGCCATTCCGGGGCGATGCCGGGCGCCTGGGCGAAATACGCGACGGCCAGGCCGATGATGTAGCCGCCGACCAGATTGGCGACCAGCGTGCCGGGAGGCAGGGTAGGGAAGAGGCCGTTGAGCTTGGTGCCCAGGACCCAGCGCAGCAGGGCGCCGAGCGCTGCGCCGAGGGAAATGACGAGTATTGGTTTCCACATACACCTGTCCAGTCGTTCGTTGATCTTGGGACAGGACTGCCTACGCGACCCGTCCGAGTCCGGCGTAGGCATCATCGGCCCGAGCGTCGGGCGGTTTGATGGATCTTCGACCCATCGGGAGGCATGCCATCTCCGCGTGCGGATTCTGCCACAACCAGCGAAGCGTGACGAGAGTTGCCCGTAGCGCTGCAGCGGCGGATCGTTCCGGCGAGTGCGCAAAAGGTCTATGATCGACGACGGTCCGGATGGCTCCGGATCACGACAAATCCGATAGGAGGATGACCATGGCTAAGAACTCGGCAAAGAAATCCGGAGAAACCGTCTACAAGATCGTCGAGGTCGTCGGCTCCAGCCCGACCTCTTGGGAGGAGGCCGCCAGCCTCGCAGTGAAGACCGCGGCAAAGTCCCTGCGGGACCTGCGCGTCGCCGAAATCACCAAGCTCGACATGAAAATCGAAGGCGGCAAGGTGGTCGCCTATCGGGCGCGCGTGTCATTGTCGTTCAAGTACGAAAACTGAGCGCCGCAATCAGCAACGGCGCCGGTCGTCGGTGCCCCGCCCCCGGGGAGTCCTCGCCCGGGGACGGGCGCTAATCGAGAATATGGGAGACCAGGCCGTCGGCCAGCTTGGGCTCGAACCAGGTTGATTTCGGCGGCATCACCTGGCCCGCATCGGCCACCGCCATCAGATCTTCCATGCGGGTCGGATGGAGCGCGAATGCCGCCGCCATCTCGCCGCTATCTACCCGACGCTGCAATTCCCTCAGGCCGCGGATGCCGCCGACGAAATCGATGCGCTTGTCGCGGCGCAGATCGGTGATGCCCAGGATCGGGCCGAGCAGATGGTCCGAGAGCAGGCTGACGTCGAGCCTCGCCACCGGGTCGTCGGCCGGGATCAGCTCCGGGCGGATCGTCAGATGCAGCCAGCGTCCGGGCAGGTACAGGCCGAACTCGCCGGGCTTGCCGGGTTGCACCGGCGCGCTTGCCGGCTGGACGACAAAGTTTTCCGCGATGCGTTTCAGGAATGCGGCCTCCGAGAGGCCGTGCAGATCGTGGACCACGCGGTTGTAGTCCAGGATGCGCATCTGGTGGTGCGGGAAGATCACCGCCAGGAAATAATCCGATTCGTTGGCGCCGTGACGCGCGGCGCAGACCCGCGAGGCGGCGGCGGAACGGTGGTGGCCGTCGGCGATATAGAGCGCCGGCAGGGCGTCGATGGCGGCGGAAATCCTTTCGATCAGCCGGACGTCGCTGATCACCCAGATCTGATGGCGGATGCCGTCGGCGCCGCTGACGTCGGCGTCGGACTGACCGGCGCAGGCGGCACTCAGCAATTCGTCGGCCGCGCAAGATGGCGGGTAGGCGAGCAGCACCGGGCCGGTCTGGGCATTCACGGCTTCGATCTGGTGCACCCGGTCGTCCTCCTTGTCCGGCCGGGTGAACTCGTGCTTCCGGATGCGGTTGGTGTCATAGTCGGCGACCGAGGCGCAAGCGACCAGCCCGGTCTGAACGTGGCTGCCCGCGCCGGTCGGCATGGTCAGGCGGTAGGCGTAATAGCACGGCGCCTGGTCGCGCTTCAGGATGCCGGCCGCGAGCATCTTCGCCAGATTCCGAGCCGCCATGGCATAGACTTCGGGCGCGTGCGGATCGGTGCCCGGCGGCAGATCGATCTCCGGCTTGGAGATGTGCAGGAAGCTCCATGGCCGATCCGCGGCGCGCTGCCGCGCCTCCTCGGTAGACAGCACGTCGTAGGGGGGGGCGGCAACCGCCGCGGCCTGGTTGGGGGCCGGGCGCAGGCCGCGGAAGGGTTTGATCAGGGGATGGGACATGGGCGTTTTCAGGGTTGCGCGTTGCGCTTGGGCAGGACGTCGATCAGCGCTGCGCGTGCGGCGCGGATCGCCTGCTCGGTCGTCGGCCAGGCGATGCAGGCGTCGGTCACCGAGCAGCCGTACTTCAGTTGCGCCAGGTCCGCGGGGATGGGCTGGTTGCCGGCCTCGATGAAGCTCTCCAGCATCAGGCCGACGATCGAACGGTTGCCCTGACGGATCTGGTTCACGCAGTCGGCCATCACCAGGGGCTGCATCTCCGGCTTCTTGTCGCTGTTGGCGTGGGAGCAGTCGACCACCAGGTTCTGCCGCAGCCCGGCCTTGGCCAGCGCCCGCTCGGCCAGCGAGATGCTGACCGAATCGTAGTTCGGCCGGTCGCCGCCGCCGCGCAGCACCACGTGGCCGTAGCGGTTGCCCTTGGTGCGGATGATCGCCGAGCGCCCCTGGGCGTTGATGCCGAGAAAACTGTGCGGAGCGGAGGCCGAGAGAATGGCGTTGATCGCCACGCCGATGTCGCCGTCGGTGGCGTTCTTGAAGCCGACCGGGGTGGACAGCCCCGAGGACATCTCGCGGTGGGTCTGCGACTCGCTGGTGCGGGCGCCGATCGCGGTCCAGCTGATCAGGTCGCCCAGGTACTGCGGCGCGATCGGGTCGAGCGCTTCGGTGGCGGCGGGCAGTCCCAGTTCGTTCAGGGCGAGCAGGAATTCGCGCGCCCTCAGCATGCCCTCCTCGATCTGGAAGGAGTCGTCCATGTGCGGGTCGTTGATGTAGCCCTTCCAGCCGGTCGAGGTGCGCGGCTTCTCGAAATACACGCGCATCACCAGGAGCAGGGTGTCGGCCACCTCGTCGGCCAGGGCCTTCAGGCGCCTGGCGTAGTCGAGGCCGGCGACCGGGTCGTGGATCGAGCACGGTCCGACGATCACCAGGAGGCGCGGATCCTGGCGGTCGAGGATGCGCTGCAGGGCTTGGCGGCCGGCGGCGACGGTGGCCGCGGCGGCATCCGAGAGCGGCAGGCGGGCGTGCACCGCCTCGGGCGAGAGCATCACCTCGAAGGCGTCGATGTTGAGGTTTTCCAGCTGGGCGTGGGTCATGTCAATCTTTCAGTTTTTTCAGCAGTTCGCGCACCGCCCGGACGCGCTCGGCCAAGTCCGGGCTGTCGCGCTTCCAGGAGAGCTTCTCCGGCCCGGCGAGCTTGAAGCTGCGATCGGTCTGGAGCAGGGCGATGATGCGCGCCGGATCGAAGGGCGGCGCATCCTTGCCGAAGGGCAAAAACTGCAATTGTATCGCGTGCGGGCCGGCGTCGATCTTGGCGATGGCCAGCGGCCGGGCGAGCAGACGCAGCTTGTGGGTCTCCACGAGCGCCCGGGTCTGAGGCGGCAGTTCGCCGAAGCGGTCGATCAGCTCCTCCTGCAGTTCCTGCAGCTCTTCGGCGGTGTCGGCGTTGGCCAGGCGCTTGTAGAGGGTGAGGCGCTCGTGCACGTCGGCGCAGTAGTCGTCGGGCAGCAAGGCCGGCGCGTGCAGGTCGATGGCCGAGACGCTGCCGAAGGGCTGGGCCAGATCCGGCTCCTTGCCCGCCTTCAGCGACTTCACCGCGGCATTCAACATCGTGGTGTACAGCGCGAAGCCGATCTCGTGGATCTCGCCGCTCTGCGATTCGCCCAGCACCTCGCCGGCGCCGCGGATTTCCAGATCGTGCATCGCCAGGAAGAAACCCGAGCCCAGCTCCTCCATCATCTGGATCGCCTCCAGGCGCTTGCCCGCCTGGGCCGAGGGCTTGGCGTCCTCGTGGGTGAGCAGGTAGGCGTAGGCCTGGTGGTGCGAGCGGCCGACCCGGCCGCGCAACTGGTGCAGCTGCGCCAGGCCGAACTTGTCGGCGCGGTTGATGACGATGGTGTTGGCGTGCGGATTGTCGATGCCGGTCTCGATGATGGTGGTGCATAGCAGCAGGTTGTGCTTCTGCTGGGTGAATTCGCGCATCACCCGCTCCAGCTCGCGCTCGGGCAGCTGGCCGTGGCCGACGACGATGCGCGCTTCGGGCAGCAGCTTCGCCAGCCGCTCGCGCATGTTGGCGATGGTGTCGACCTCGTTGTGCAGGAAGTAGACCTGACCGCCGCGCTTGAACTCGCGCAGGCAGGCTTCGCGCACCAGTCCCTGCGACCAGCGCGCGACGAAGGTCTTGATCGCCAGGCGGCGCGAGGGCGCGGTGGCGATCACCGAGAAGTCGCGCAGTCCCTCCAGCGACAGCCCCAGGGTGCGCGGGATCGGCGTGGCGGTCAGGGTCAGGACATCGACCTCGGCGCGCAGCGATTTCAGCGCCTCCTTCTGGCGCACGCCGAAGCGGTGCTCCTCGTCGATGATGAGCAATCCCAAGCGCGAGAAGGCGACGTCCTTCTGCAGCAGGCGGTGGGTGCCGATCAGGATGTCGATCTTGCCGGCGGCCAAGTCGGCGATCGCCTGTCTCTGCTCCTTCTCGCTCCGGAAGCGCGAGATCTCGGCGATCTTCACCGGCCAGTCGGCGTAGCGGTCGGAGAAGGTGGCGAAGTGCTGTTCGGCCAGGAGCGTGGTCGGACAGAGCACCGCCACCTGCTTGCCGCCGGAGACCGCGACGAAGGAGGCGCGCAGCGCCACCTCGGTCTTGCCGAAGCCGACGTCGCCGCAGACCAGGCGGTCCATCGGCTTGCCCGACTTCATGTCGGCGATCACCGCGTTGATCGCCGCCAGCTGGTCGGGCGTCTCCTCGAAGCCGAAGCCGTCGGCGAAGGCGTCCAGATCGTGCTGCTTGAAGTCGAACCTGTGGCCGGTCCGCGCCGCGCGCTGGGCGTAGAGGTGGAGCAGCTCGGCGGCGGTGTCGCGCACCTGGGCCGCCGCTCTCTTCTTCGCCTTGTCCCACTGGCCGCTGCCCAGGCGGTGCAGCTCGACGCTCTCGGGGTCGGCGCCGCTGTAGCGGGAGATCAGGTGCAACTGCGCCACCGGCACGTAGAGCGCGTCGCCGCCGGCGTATTCGAGGTGCAGGAATTCGGTCTCGCCCTCGCCCATATCGAGATGGGCCAGGCCCAGGTAGCGGCCGATGCCGTGCTGCTCGTGCACCACCGGATCGTTGATGCGCAGCTCGGAGAGGTCGCGCAGCCAGCCCTCGAGATTGCTGCGCCGCGCCTCCTGGCGGCGGCCGAGTTCGCCCCGCGGGCGGGCGGTGGCGGCGTAGAGCTCATTCTCGGTGATCAAGGCGAGACCGGCGCGGTTCAGCACGAAGCCGCCGGAGAGCGGCGCCGTGCCGAGCATGAAGCGATCCTCGCTGCCGAGGAAGGCGGAAAAATCGGCGCAGGGCGAAGGCCTCAAGCCGTGTTCGGCCAGGTATTCGTGTATCGTCTCGCGCCGCCCGGCGGCTTCCGCGAGCAGCAGCACGCGGCCGGGAAAAGCGTCGACAAAGCGCTTCAATGCCGAGAGCGGTTCTTCGGCACGGCGCTCGACCGCGAGCGCCGGCAGCGGCGCCACCTCGGCGCCGACCCCGTATTGGGCCAGGCCGGCGCCCTTGCACCTGATCGTCGGGAATTTCTGTGCCGCGACGAAGAACTGCTCTTCGGACAGGAACAGCTGCGGCGGCGGCAGGATCGGCCGGCTCTTGTCGCCGCCGAGAAAGTCGTAGCGGCTACGGGTGTCGCGCCAGAATTCCTCGATGGCGGCGGGCACCTCGCCGTGGAGCAGCAGCAGGACGTCTTCGGGCAGGTAATCGAACAGCGTCGCGGTGGCCTCGAAGAACAGCGGCAGGAAATACTCGATGCCGGCCGCGGCGATGCCGTTGGAGACGTCCTTGTAGATGGCGGCGCGCGAGGCGTCGCCCTCGAAGGCCTCGCGAAAGCGCAGGCGGAACTGGGTGCGCCCGGCCTCGTCGAGCGGAAACTCGCGCGCCGGCAGCATGCGGATCTCGGGCACCGGATAGAGGGTGCGCTGGCTGTCGGCGTCGAAGGTGCGGATGCTCTCGATTTCCTGATCGAACAGGTCGATGCGGTAGGGCAGCGCGGCGCCCATCGGGAACAGGTCGATCAGGCCGCCGCGCACGCAGAACTCGCCCGGCGCCACCACCTGGGTCACGTGCTGGTAGCCGGCCAGCGCCATCTGGGCGCGCAGGCGGTCCAGGTCCAGCGGCTCGCCCTGCTTGAGGAAAAAGCTGTGGGCGGCGAGGTAGGCGGGCGGCGACAGCCGGGTCAGCGCCGTGGTCGCGGCGGTCACGAGCACGTCGCATTCGCCGCGCGAGACCGCGTAGAGCGTGGCCAGCCGCTCCGAGATCAGGTCCTGGTGCGGCGAGAAGCTGTCGTAGGGCAGCGTCTCCCAGTCGGGCAGGAGATGCACGCGCAGCGCGGGCGCGAACCACAGCGTCTCCTGCTGCAGGCGCTGCGCGTCCACCGGACTGGCGGCGACCGCCAGGAGCAGCCGTCCCGGCTTGGCCAGCTGCGCCAGCGCCAGCGCGTCGGCCGCGCCGGGCAGTGCGGGCAGATCGAGACGCTGGCCGGGTTTGGGAAAAAGGATGTCCGGCAGGAGCGGTGCGGCGGCGAGGGTCACGAAACGGAGGGGTAGGGGGTGGAGCGGGAAGGCGGGAATTATAGCGCATCGACGTGGGCAGACCTTCGGCCCGGCGCAGCCCGCCCCGGTGAGGATCGCTCCTCCAGGTCTCAGACCGGCAGCGCGGTCTCGTATTTGATCTCGCGCAGGACCACGCTGGTGCGCACGTTGGCGACCCCGGGCAGGGTGAACAGCGCCTGATTGAGGAAGGCATCGAAGGCCCGGATGTCCGGGACGACGACCTTCAGCAGAT
>JAJZPJ010000201.1 GCA_021811225.1 Pseudomonadota bacterium | reverse complement strand
ACATCGGCGCTGCGCTCGACGCTCAGGCGCCGCGCCGGGGCGTTTTCGTCACTAGCCGGCTGATGCCGTCCGCGAATTCGGTAGCACCGCCGTTGGCCGGGTGACGCACCGCGCCGGCAATGCGCATCCCCATTTCCTGCAGCAGCCCTTCCGCTTTCCGGCCAACGGCAACTATCCGAGCCCGAGGAAAAGCGCCCGCCAGAATGCGCATGGCCGGGTCGCCAAAGGCGATCTCAGCCGGGGTCGGCGTTCTATTCGAGCGGATATTGCCGGGCTTGTGCGGGTGCAACTGCAGCGCGTTCCAGAGCACGGTATGTTCGGCTATGCCGAGACGGAACAAGGTCTTCCAGACTATCGTCGCGGACGGCTCGGAGAAGGGCAGATGGCGCGAGGTCAGACGCCCCGCCGGCGGCGCGACGCGAGGGATTGCGCCCTCGAGGAGCAGACGTTCGCTCGTGAAGGCTATGCCGCTATGCCGGCAACCCATGTAACCCGCTGCCTCGCCGCAAAAAATAAACGCCGGCTGACAGTCGAGATGGGCGGCAAGCCGCTCCAATTTGGCTGCCGGACCGTTATGCTCCAGATCTTCCGGGCAGCTCTCCGCCCAGGGATTGAAGAGCCCGGCGATACCGCTCGGCAAGGTGGCGACGAGTTGCCTCGCCAAATCAAGTTTACTCAAGCTGTTCCTTCGTTTCGTGGCGTTCCCGTGGCAAGAATACCTCATCGGCCAAGGCGGCTTCCAGTGGCGATTGCCGCGGCCCGCTCGAGGAAGGCAATCGCCGAGGATAGGCTTGCGTATAATCGCTGGCAGCCGGCTGGCCAAGAACATGCCTGCTCGCAAACAGCGAAAGAATTCCTGCAAAAAACCATGGCGAAAAATCTTCATTCTGCCCCCCGAGACCCCCGATCGATGCCAGAAGGAGACAACATGAAGGCTTATTCCACCCAATGGCGGCTGCTGTTTCCCGCAGCGGGGTCTGCGCTGGCCTGCCTGTCGGCGCTGCTGCTTCCGGCTTTGGAGCAGCCGCTCATCGGCGCTGCGCTCCTGTTGGCCACGCTCGCCGCGGCAGCGAGTCTCGCCGGCAGCAACCGTCAGGATGCCGCGCAAGCAGAGACGACGCACGTGGACCCGAGCGAAGAATCGAACGCGATGCAGACCCAGCTCGCGAATTTGCGGGAAGAATTGGCTAGCGCGGCAAGTCGCATAGCAGAGTTGGAATCCAGCGTCGGCCAGGCGGAAGCGGCCAGGAATAACGCCGCGGCGTTTACCCAGGAATTGCTGACCTGCGTGGACAAGGCGCTCGAAGACATGGCTTCCGCCAATGAACTGGCCAAGGCCAGCGGCGCAAAAGTGACCTCCGGATATGAACTGATGGTCAAGGCCGAGCAGGAAATCGGCAGGCTCGGATCGAGCCTAATCCGGGCCAGAACCGACCTGTCCTCATTGTCCGGCCAGTCCACGGTGATCGCTGGAATAGTGGCGACGATTGTGCAGATCGCCGACCAGACCAATCTTCTTGCTCTCAACGCGGCCATCGAAGCGGCCCGGGCCGGGGAAGCGGGCCGCGGGTTTGCGGTCGTCGCCGACGAGGTGCGCAAGCTAGCGGAAAAGGCCAAGACAGCCAGCGACGAAATCGGGTCCATCGCCGCTAATATCGAGAGCACATCCAAGGATGCATCGACAGCCATGGACAACCTGGATGATATCGTCGCCTCCGGCAGGGAAGCGGCAGCCGGCGCACAAGCCGCGATGGAAGAAATAAAGGCGGGCGCCAAACGTCGAATTGAGGTCGTTACCCACATCACCGAAAGCATTCATCAGCAGCGCCATATCGGCGAACGCATCACCTCGACCTTGAGTCCGCAGCCCAGTACGGAGCGGCAATCGATAGGCTGAACAGGCCCTCGATGCATCTCGTGAGCGGTGAGCGGAACGGCTGCCCTTGTCCAGCGATGAAGCTTCGGGGATGAAACGCTGGGACATCTTCTGCACCGTCGTCGATAACTTCGGCGACATCGGCGTCTGCTGGCGTCTGGCCCGGCAGTTGGCCGGCGAGCATGGTCTCGCGCTGCGGCTGTGGGTCGATGATCTGGAGAGCTTCCGGCCGCTCTGTCCCGGAATCGATCCCGGCAAAGACTCGCAATGCCAGCGCGGCGTCGAGATCAGGCGCTGGGCCCGGCCCTTCCCCGCGGTCGATGCCGCCGACGTGGCCGATGTGGTGATCGAGGCCTTCGCCTGCGAGTTGCCGGAGACCTATCTCGCGGCGATGGCGGCGAAGCGGCCCCGACCGGCCTGGATCAATCTCGAATACCTGTCGGCGGAGCGCTGGGTGGAGGAAAGTCACGGCCTGCCCTCGCCGCATCCGCACCTGCCGCTCATCAAGCACTTCTTCTTTCCCGGCTTCACCGCCGCCACCGGCGGCCTGCTGCGCGAGGCCGATCTGGCGCAGCGGCGCGAGGCGTGGCTACAGGACGGCGACCAGGCCTGGGGCCGCCTCGGCCTGCCGCCACCGCGTCCGGACGAGACGAGCATTTCGCTGTTCTGCTACGAGAATGCCGCCCTGCCCGAATTGCTGCGGGCCTGGTCGGCGGGCGACGAGCCGATCCGCTGCCTGGTACCGGCGGGCCGGGCGCTGGCCCAGGCCGCGGCCTGCCTCGGCCGGCCGTCGCTCTCGCCCGGCGAGCGGGTGGCGCACGGCCGGCTCACGCTCCACGCCCTGCCCTTCGTCGCCCAGGAGGACTACGACCGCCTGCTCTGGTCTTGCGACCTGAATTTCGTCCGCGGCGAGGACTCCTTCGTCCGCGCCCAGTGGGCGGCCCGGCCGCTGGTCTGGCACATCTATCCGCAGGAGGACGACGCCCACCGGCGCAAGCTCTCGGCCTTCCTCGAGCGCTATTGCGCGGACCTGGCGGCCGCGGCGGTGGCCCTGCGTGCCTTCTGGCAGAACTGGAACCGCGGCGGCGACGCCGCGGCCGCCTGGCCGGACTTCTGGCGGCAACGGGCGGAGCTGTCCGCCCACGCCAGTCGCTGGGCGGAAGCGCTGGAAAAAAAGCCGGATCTCGCCGGCAAGCTGGTGAATTTCATCGAACAATTGGTATAATCGCGGATTAATTTTTTGACGCAGGAAGCCTCATGAAAATCGCACAAGAACTCCGCGCCGGCAACGTCATCATGGTCGGTGCCGACCCCCTGGTGGTGCTCAAGGCCGAATACAACAAGTCCGGCCGCACCTCCGCCGTGGTCAAGATGAAGATGAAGAATCTGCTCACCGACTCGCCCACCGAGGCGGTGTACAAGGCCGACGACAAGTTCGAGCTGGTCATGCTCGACCGCAAGGAAGTCACCTACTCTTACTTCGCCGATCCGATGTACGTGTTCATGGACGCCGACTACAACCAGTACGAGGTCGAGAAAGAGAACATGGGCGATGCCCTCAACTATCTCGAAGAAGGTCTGGCCTGCGAGGTGGTGTTCTACAACGACAAGGCGATCTCGGTGCAACTGCCCAACTCGGTGGTGCGCGAGGTGATCTATACCGAGCCGGCGGTCAAGGGCGACACCTCGGGCAAGGTGATGAAGCCGGCCAAGATCGGCTCGGGCTTCGAGCTGCCGGTGCCGCTGTTCGTGGAAATCGGCGACAAGATCGAAATCGACACCCGCACCGCCGAGTACCGCAACCGGGTCAAGTAAGCCTCGCGATCAGGCGCAGGCTGTCCTGGTACAGGACGGTCCGATCCGACTCGGTGTTGCCCGTCGGCAGCAGGCGCAGCACCCGGGCTGAGCGTTTTGCGGCAGCATCCGTCCCGGGCACCCAATGCGCCAGCAGTTCGCCCACCGCATCGGGCGAATTGCACACCAGCAGCATGTCGCAGCCGGCATTCCAGGCGGCGTCGGCGCGAGCAACGATGCCGCCGGCCACGCTGGCACCCTCCATCGACAGATCGTCGCTGAATATGACGCCGTCGAACGCGAACCCGTCGCGCAGCTTGGCCAGCCAGACCGGAGAAAATCCCGCCGGCCGGCCATCCACCTCCGGATAGATCACGTGCGCCGGCATCACCGCGTCGAGACTCAGGCGCCGGTAGGGTTCCATGTCCTCGGCCAGTTGTTCCAGGCTGCGGCCATCGACCGGCACCGCGATATGGGAGTCGGCGGCGACGAAGCCGTGACCCGGGAAATGTTTGCCGCAGGCGGCCATCCCGACTTCATGCAGACCGTCGATCAGTGCCCCTGCCAGAGCAGCGACGACACTCGCATCGCGGTGAAAGGCGCGATCACCGATGACGGAGCTGGCGCCGTAATCGAGATCGAGCACCGGCGTGAAGGAGAAGTCGACGCCGCAGCGGCGCAACTCGAAGCCCAGCACGAGGCCGATAGCTCGGGCGGCGGCTAATGCCTGGTCGCGCCGCACCTCCCATAGTTCGCCCAGGCGCCGCATCGGCGGCAGCCGGGTGAAACCTTCCCGGAAGCGCTGGACCCGGCCGCCCTCGTGGTCGACCGCGATCAGCAGGCGCGGCGTGCGCAACGCGTGGATTTCGGCGCACAGCCGGGTGAGCTGCTCGGTCGAGGCGTAATTCCGCGAGAACAGAATGATGCCGCCGACCAGGCGGTGGCGCAGGCGGTCGCGGTCGAGATCGGTCAGCGCCGTCCCGGCGATGTCGATCATCAGCGGCCCGAGAGGAATGCTGGTCATAACCGCTCCAGGATGACGAAGGCCAACGCCGAGTCGCCCTCGTCGGAGAGCGACAGGTGGGCGATCAGGCCGAGTTCGGCGAGATGCGCGGACAAACCCGGCGAATACTCGAAGCCCGGCTTGCCCAGGGCG
>JAJZPJ010000200.1 GCA_021811225.1 Pseudomonadota bacterium | reverse complement strand
CTGCGGGACTTGCCCGCGGCGATGACCGTAGAAGATGTTGAAAAATTGCTGCCGTGGAATTTCCATGCACAGGATTTGACCACCGAAATGGCGGCCGAAATAGCCTGAGGTTTATGGACCGCTTACTTTCATCCTTCACCTTGGTCACCGACAGGCGCTGTGCAGCACCGAAACCGCCATGGATTGCACGAATGCACTCCAATTCCAAATACCATACCAGATGAAGTCGCCAACTTGATCATGGCCTCGGATGGCCGGGGATTGATTTCGTAGTCGCGATTCAGGCGACGGGAGAAGGCGAGCCAAGCGAAGGTGTGGCAAAGCTGCAGCCGACCGCAAGATGAGACGCTAGAATTGTTCACCTTTCCTGCCGGCTCGCCCGCGCGGCCGGCCGCCCTGGTCGAGGCTACCGCATTCTGGCATTCGAGTAAAATTAAACCAGGGAACTTCCGCGTTGCCCTCGGCACGGACGTCTATCGAAGGCAGGATTGGCAAGGAGAAACAATGGGAAGCTGCTGCGAAAACAAAAGTTGCGAACTCACCGCCATGCGCCAGAGCCATGGTCGGGTGCTTTGGATCGTACTCGCGATCAACGCCGCGATGTTCGTGGTCGAGGGCCTTGCCGGCATGGCGGCCCATTCCACCTCGCTCCTGGCCGATGCGCTCGACATGCTGGGCGATGCCTTGGTGTACGGGTTCAGCCTTTTCGCGCTCTCGCGCTCGGCGCGCTGGCAGGCGGGGGCTGCGCTGATCAAAGGGGGATTCATGCTGGCCTTCGGCCTCGGCGTCATGGGCGAGGCCATCGACAAGGCCTGGCATCCCGTCATGCCGGTCGTGGAGGCGATGGGGGTCGTCGGCAGCCTGGCGCTGGCCGCCAATCTGGTGTGTTTCTTCCTGCTTTACCGGCACCGGGCCGACAACCTCAACATGAGTTCCACGTGGCTATGCTCGCGGAATGACCTCGTCGCGAACGTCGGCGTATTGCTGGCTGCCGCCGGCAGCTACTTTCTCGCGTCGCGCTGGCCTGACATCATCGTCGGCACCGTTATCGCGGGCCTGTTTCTGAGCTCTGCGTTCGGCGTCCTGAGAGAATCGATGCGGGCGCTGCGCACGCCGGACGAGACATTGCCAATTCCCGCGGCAAGTCCGGGCGACCCTTAGTCGGCCCGATACGCCACGACCGGCGCACGAGGCGGATCGTCGTCGTCTCTCAGCGGTAGCGGCGCAGGTACCACGACTCGAAGGCGGCCTTTGCGCCGTGCATGAGCCGCAGCGCCGGCAGAGCCATGGCGCTCGACTCGGTGCGGCGCACCAGGACGCCGGTGTCGAGCGTATCGACAATACACACCAGTTCGGCTCGGAACGTCCTGTCCGGCACCCGGCCGGCGAGTTCGGCCAGCAGGTTGGCCGCGGCCGTTTCGGCTTGCAGGTCTGCCATGTGAGCCTGCTTGGGCATCCAGTCGGGGCCGGGGAAGCTGCCCGCATCGCCCGCCGCGTAAATCCGCTCGCGCCCCTCGACGCGGCAATACGCATCGGCTTTGACGAGTCCGCCCTTTGAGCGCGGCAGGTCGGTATTGTCGAACCAGGCATTTCCGGTCAGCCCCGGCATGAAGACGATGATGTCGGCGGCGAACTCGCCGCCCTCGGTCTTGACCTTGCCTGCCTCGAACCCGAGCAGCTTGTGGCCCAGGCGGGGTTCGATGCCGCGGCGCTTCATCTCCGCCATCAGGCGCGCCAGGGCCTGCTCGCCGAGACGATGGCCGGGATTGGGCATCGGGTTGAAGAAGACCAGCTTGATTCGGTCGCGACGGCCTTCCCGCCGCAACTGCGTGTCGATGCCAAGCAGGAACTCGAAGATCGGTCCGCCGCGCATGGCGGTCGGTTCGTTGGGATTGCCGGCGAAACCGAGGGCCACGGTGCCGGTTTGCAGCGCGGCGAGGCGTTCGCGCAGGCGCTCGACAGGCGCGATGCCCTCGCAGGGAAGAATGGCATGTTCGATGCCCGGAAGCTTCTTCATGAAGCGGCCGCCGCAGGCGAGAATCAGGCCGTCATTCTCGATCGGCCCGGCGGAAGTCAGCACGCTGCGCCCGCCGTCCTCCAGGCCGGTGGCCTCCCCGGCCACGAACCGTATGTCGTGCTCACGCAAGAACTTGTCGAGCGGCACGACCAAATCCGCAGGTTTACGCATGCCGGAAGGCAGCCAGATCAGGCTCGGCAGATAAATCAGTTCGGGGCGCGGCGCGATCAGGGTGATCTCAGCGGTGGCATCCAGCCGGCGTATCCGACGGGCGGCGGAGAGCGCGGCGAAGCCCGCGCCGATGACGGATATTCTGTGCTTCATGACCTGCCTCCCGCATTGCGTTGCGCCAGTGCGTCCGCCAAAACGGTGGCCGCTTTTTCTATCTCCGCCATGGTGGTGTTCATGCCGACCGACAGTCGCACGGCGCCGCGCGCCCGTGCCGCATCGCATCCCATGGCGGCGAGGACACCGCTGACCGCGGCGGCATCCGAATGGCAGGCTGAGCCGACGGAGGCGGCCACCGCGTCCGCCACGGCGGCCAGCAGAGCGCGGCCCGACACGCCGGGGAACGAGACGTGCAGCGTATTCGGCAGGCGGTGCTCGGGATGGCCGTTGAGCATCAGGCCCGGCACGGCATCCCGCAAGCGGCGGTGCAAGGTATCGCGCAGTGCGGCTAGGTGCCGCGCGGCTTGCGGCAGATGCGCGCGTGCGATCCGCGCCGCCTCGCCGAATCCGATCAGGTAGGGCACGTTTTCCGTGCCCGGTCGCAGGCCATGCTCCTGGTCGGCGCCGAACAGGATCTGCTGGATGGGCACGCCGCTTCTCACATAGAGCGCCCCGACGCCCTTGGGGGCGTAGAACTTGTGGCCGGCCAAGGTTAGCAGGTCGACGCCCAGCGCAGCCACGTCGATTGTCACCTTGCCGGCCGATTGCGCGGCATCCGTGTGCATCAATGTACCGTTGGCCCTCGCCGCGGCGGCGATTTCGGCCACCGGCTGGATCGTGCCGACTTCGTTGTTGGCATGCATCACCGAGACCAGGGCCGTATCGGCGCGTAGCGCCGCCGCCACGTCGGCGACGACGACACGCCCGGTGGCATCGACGGGGACTATCGTCACGTCCCAGCCGAGTTGCCGCAGATGCAATGCCGGCTGCATGATTGCGGGATGTTCGACGGCACTGATGACGAGATGGCGCTTCCTCTCGCCGAGGGCGCGGGCGATGCCGAGCAAGGCCAGATTGTCGGCCTCGGTGGCGCTGCCGGTGAAGACGATCTCGTCGGCCTGGGCGCCGATCAGCGCGGCGACATGGCGCCGCGCCTGGGCGACCGCCTGCCGGGCGCGCAGTCCGTAGGGATGCGACGACGACGGGTTGCCGAAGTGATCTTCCAGCCAGGGGCGAATGGCGGCAGCCACTTCCGGCGCCACCGGGGTGGTGGCGTTGTAGTCCAGGTAGATGGGCAATTTCATTGATGGATGTTCCGAGGCCTGCCCGGCCGGCAAAAAGAACATAGCCATTCGTTCGTCATACTCAACCCAGCGCCTGATTCAGATCCGCGATCAGGTCTTCGGTATCTTCGAGGCCGACGGACAAGCGCAGCATGGCATCGGAAATGCCGCGCCGGGTACGTTCTTCGGGCGGGAGACCATGGTGGGTCGTCGTGCACGGCTGCGTCACCAGGCTTTCGACACCGCCGAGACTGGGTGCCAAGGCAAACAGTTCGAGCCGGTCGGCGACGCGCGTCGCCGCCTCGCCTCCGCCCTTGACTTCGATGGTCAGCATGCCGCCGAAGCCGCTCATCTGCTTCTTCGCCAGGGCGTGTCCGGGGAAGTCCGGCAATCCGGGATAGAGCACCTGCGCGATACGCGAATGCCGCGCCATCGCCTCGGCGATCGCCTGGGCCGTGGCATTTTGCCGGCGCACCCGCACCGGCAGGGTACGGATGCTGCGGGCGAGCAACGCCGCGATTTCCGGCGCGATGGTAGTGCCGAGGTTCTTGCGCCAGTTCCATGCCGGGGCCAGCAGTTCTTTCGCGCCCATCATCGCACCGGCGGTGAGATCCGAGTGGCCGCCGAGATACTTGGTACAGGAATGAACGACGAGGTCCGCGCCCAGCGCCAGCGGCTGCTGATTGACGGGCGACGCGAACGTATTGTCGATCGCCACCAGCGCGCCATGCGCATGGGCCAAGCTGGCGAGGGCATGGACATCGAAGATTTCCAGCGTCGGATTGGTCGGCGTCTCGAAAAAGACCAGGCCGACGCCCCGGGACATGACGTCGTCGAGACGGCTCATGTCGCTGCCGAGTAGCAGATGCGTGGGGATGCCCAGCAGCGGCAACTGGGCGGCAAGCAGTTCCAGCGTGCCGCCGTAGGCGTCGCCGAGACAGACGATGCCCCTGCGGCCGTGCGTGAGGAACAACGCCGTCTCGGCCGCCATGCCGGAGCAAAAGGCCCAGGCGGCCTCGGCGCCTTCGAGTGCGGCGAGCTTGGTTTCCAGGCTGGTGATGGTCGGGTTGAGACCGTAGCGGGTGTAGAGGCTGCCGGACTTTCTGCCGTCCACCACATCGAGCAGATCGGCGGTGGAGGCGAACTTGAAAGTCGTGGTGTGGTAGAGCGGCGTATGGGGCGAGCCGTGCGCATCGCCGATTTCGCCGGCGTGGACGCAACGGGTGGCAAGTCCTTCGGACCGTGCTTATCCGGTTAGCGCCCAAGCATACTACCGGTAGTATGCCGGGAGAATCTGTGATGGGAAGGCGTCCCGGCCCATATGGTCGGGACGCCCCTTGCCACATGGCTCGCTGACCGCCCATAAAT
>JAJZPJ010000011.1:25317-26883 GCA_021811225.1 Pseudomonadota bacterium | reverse complement strand
AATTCCTGGAGACCCGGGAGATCGCGTAGCGCGGGGTTCCGATGGCGATTACCCGGCCGGCAGCGCACGCTCCACCAGCCGCAGCCAGTAGCGTATCCCCAGGTCGATGATCCCGTCGTTGAAATCGTAGTGCGGACTGTGCAGCAGGCAGCCGGCATCGCCCGGACCGTTGCCCAGCCAGACGTAGCAGCCCGGCCGCTGCTCCAGCAGATAGGCGAAGTCTTCGGCGCCCATGCTCGGCCTGAGATCGTCGCGGACGTTGCCGGCGCCGAAAACCGCCGCCGCCGCCTCGCGGCACAGCGCCGCCTCGGCCGCGCTATTGACGGTCGGCGGATAGCCGCGCCGGTAATCGAGCCTCACCCCGACGCCGTAGGCGGCGGCGACACCGGCGCAGATCCGGCCCATGCCTTCCTCCATCAGCGCCTGTTGCGCCGGACTGAAGCTCCTGACGGTGCCGCCCAACTGCGCCTCTTCCGGCAGCACGTTGTCGGCGTGGCCGGCGTGGAAGCGCGTCACCGAGAGCACCGTCGGCTCCAGGGGATCGCTGTTGCGGCTCACCAGGGTCTGCAGCGCCTGCACCAATGCGGCGCCTGCGACCACCGTATCGGCAGCCTGGTGCGGCATCGCGGCGTGGCCGCCGCGTCCGCTGACGGTGATGTCGAAACGGTCGGTGCCGGCCATCACCGGACCGGACCTCACGGCCAGTTGCCCGACCGGCAGCCCCGGCCAGTTGTGCAGACCATACACCGCCTGCATCGGGTACTGCTCGAACAGGCCCTGCTCGACCATCAAGCGCCCGCCGCCCTCGTGCTCCTCGGCCGGCTGGAAGATGAAATAGACGCTGCCGTCGAAATCAACGGCGCCCGCGGCCAGCGCCTCGGCGGCGCCGAGCAGCATCGCGGTGTGGCCGTCGTGGCCGCAGGCGTGCATGCAGCCGGGGTGCTGCGAGCGATGGGCAAAACCGTTCAGCTCATCGAGCGGCAGCGCGTCCATGTCGGCGCGCAGGCCGATCGCCCGTTCATTCGCCCCGCGCCGCAGCTTGCCGATCACGCCGGTGCCGGCCAGGCCGCGCCGGGTCTCGATGCCCAGCCCTTGCAGATGCGCCGCGACCAGATCGGCGGTGCGCCACTCGCCGAAGGCGAGTTCCGGATGCGCGTGCAGATCGCGGCGGATGGCCGCGATCTTGGGTTGCAGCGTGAGCATGAATCGATCGATGTCCATGGCGGCCTCGCAAGAGCTATGCTTGTGCCCCATTCTGCCATAGCCCGTATAGAAGAACGCTCATGGAACGCATGGATTGCGTGGTCATCGGCGCCGGCGTCGTCGGTCTCGCCGTGGCCCGGCACCTGGCGAACGCCGGACGCGAGGTGCTGATCTTGGAAGCCGCGGAACGCATCGGGACCGGCATCAGCGCGCGCAGCAGCGAGGTGCTGCACGCCGGCCTCTATTATCCCCAGGGCTCGCTGAAGGCCAGGCTCTGCGTCGCAGGCCGCGAGCGGCTCTTTGCCTATTGCCAGGAACGCGCCATTGCCCATCGCCGCTGCGGCAAGCTGGTCGTCGCCGGCG
>JAJZPJ010000011.1:13468-25217 GCA_021811225.1 Pseudomonadota bacterium | reverse complement strand
CGCTGGCCGAGTTCGCCGTCGCCGCGCTGGACGATGACGTTTAGATTGCCGGCGCGATGGGTGTATGCTTTAGCAAACGACGTGGCTGCACAGAGGAGAACATCATGACCCCCATCATTCCGGAGACGCCCGCCGACTACGACAAGACGCGCATCATCGAGCGTCCCGACGGTTTCTATTGGCAGTACCGGGGAACGGCGGAGGAATTCGGTCCTTTCGCCACGCTGGTCGAAGCCGTCGAGGACATGAAGTACAACGCCGATGCCGCGGTCGAACCGGGCGAGACCCTGATCGAAGCGGAAGAGGAATTGGGCATCTCCGACTGGATCGATCCGGACACCGGCGAGCCGGCCGAGGGCTCCATCCCGCACATCGAGGAGCACTGAGCGGCCGCTGATTCAGATCGGCGCGGCGCCAAGCTCCGCGCCGAAACCGCCGGCCGCACGGCGCGTCAGGCCAAAAGCACCGCGATCAGCCCGGAGAGAAAGATGCCGTCGAAGGTGCCGGCGCCGCCGATCGAGGCCACCGGCGCGCCGAGCTTCTTGACCTCGGACAGGCGCATGAGGTCGGCGCCGATCAGGACCCCGAGGGCGCCGGCGATGTAGGCGAGCGCCGCCGCCTGCTCCGGCGCCAGCAATTCCGCCGTCAGCGCCGCCGCCAACGGCGCCACGAGTATGGGCATGCCGATGCCGACGCCGGGGATGGGCGCGCTGGTGAGATAGCTGATCGCGGCGACGATGGCCACGGCGGTCGTCACCGCCATGGTGGCGAGCGCATGATGGTGCAGCAGGTAGAGCGAAAAGGCCACCGGGACGAGCGCGCCGCCGACATTCACGGCAATCAGGGTGCGGCCGAGGAAGGGCGCTTGCGGCAGACCGAGCAGGCGGGAGAGCCGCTGGCGCGGCGCCTCCGTCTCCGGCGCTTGGGCCGCCACGGAAAACAGCGGCAGGTTGATCATGCTGCCGGCCAGGGTGAGCAGGAGCAGCAGGTAGGCTGAATCCTGCGACAGGCCGAGCTTCTCGAAGGCGATGCTGACGACGCCGAACTGGATGAAGGTCGCCAGGAAGATCACGGCGAACAATAAGAACAGCAGGCGGACACGGGACATGGCAATCACTCATGACGGACGGGCGCAAGCTGCATTATGATCGCTCGCAATGCCAGCGGCGTGCGACAATCGCGCGCTGTCGATCAACACTCTCGCCGCCCGCCAGAAGCCCCTCGCATGGAACCACCCAAAATAATCCTGCGCAGCGCCGCGCTGCGCCTGATCGAAGCGCGCCAGCGGGACGCCGTGCCAGCGCTGATGGAACGCGCCGGGGCGGCGGCGGCAAGGCTGGCGCGGGAGCTCATCAATGGCAGTGCGCTGCCGCCGCTCGTCGTCGCGGGCCCCGGCAACAACGGCGGCGACGCGCTGGTCGCGGCGCGCCTGTTGCGGCAATCCGGCCTGGATCCCGTGGTGGTCGCGGCTCGCGACAGCGCCAAGCGGCCCGCCGATGCGCGCGCTGCGCAGGAGGCCTGGATCGCCGCCGGCGGCGTGCTCCACGACGATATTCCCGATGCCCGCTTTTCGCTCGCGATCGACGGCCTGCTCGGCATCGGGGCAACGGGGCAAGCAGCGCGGCCGCTCGCCGGCCGCTTGGCGCAAGGGGTGGCGAAGATCAACGAACTGGATTGCCCGGTCCTGGCGCTCGACGTGCCCAGCGGCCTTGACGCCGACACCGGACGGGTGCTGGGCATTGCGGTGCGCGCCAGCCACACGCTGAGCTTCATCGCGCTCAAGCCCGGCCTTCTGACCCTGGACGGTCCGGATCACTGCGGCGCGATCGCGGTCGATGCGCTCGGCCTGCCCCTGGATTCCAGCCAGAACCCCGATGCCGGCCTGAGCGTCGCGCCGGCGCTGTTCGCCGAGCAATTGAAACCCCGCAGACGGAACTCGCACAAGGGCAGTTTCGGCAGCGCCGGCATCATCGGCGGGGCGCCGGGCATGGCCGGTGCGGCGCTCCTGGCCGCGCGCGCGGCGCTCCACCTGGGCGCCGGCCGGGTCTATCTGGGGATGCTGCAGAACCTGGCGGTCGATCTCGCGCAACCCGAGCTGATGCTGCGTTCTCCCGGAGAGGTGTTCGAATCGGCGACTTGCCTGGCCGTCGGCCCGGGCCTGGGACTATCCGCCGCCGCGGCCGAGCTCACGCGACGGGCCATCGCCGCGCCGCTGCCCTTGCTCCTCGATGCCGACGCGCTCAATCTGCTCGCCGCCCATCCGGCGCTCGCGCGTTCGCTGGCCAAGCGAGCAGCCCCCGCGCTGCTGACCCCGCACCCGGCGGAGGCGGCCCGCCTCCTGGGGTGCACGATCGACGCGATCCAGGACGACCGGATCGGCGCGGCGCTGAACCTGGCGCGGCGCATGAATGCCGGCGTGGTGCTGAAGGGCTGCGGCAGCGTGATCGCCTTTGCCGACGGCCGCTGGTTCATCAACACCTCGGGCAATCCCGGGCTCGCCGGCGCCGGCAGCGGCGACGTCCTGACCGGCATGGCCGCGGCGCTGCTGGCGCAGGACTGGCCGGCCGAGCGAGCGCTCCTGGCCGCGGTGCATCTCCACGGCCTGGCGGCCGAGGCTCTCGCCGCTGCGGGCGAGGGCCCGATCGGTCTCAGCGCGAGCGAACTGCCGGCCCACGCGCGCCGCTTACTGAACGGCTGGAGCCATGCCTGAGGCCGAAAAGCACCCGCTCTACGGCGTCGTCCTGATCCTCTTCGCGCTGTTCTTCTTCGCCGCTCTGGACGCCACCGCCAAGCATCTGGCGCAGACCTTCGCCCTGCCGCTCCTGGTCTGGGCGCGCTACACCTTCCATTGCCTGCTGATGGTGATCTTCCTGGCGCCGTCGATGCGCTTGAAGCTCGTCAAGACCGGCAAGCCGTACACCCAGGTGTTCCGGGCGCTGATGCTGGTGGGCGTCTCCCTGCTCTCGCTCGCCGCCTTCCGCCTGATGCCGCTGGCCGAGACCACCGCGATCCTGTTCGTGACGCCGCTGCTCGTCGCCCTGCTGTCCGGCCCCATGCTCGGCGAGAAGGTCGGCCTCAAGCGCTGGCTGGCGGTGCTGGCAGGCTTCATCGGCGCGCTCCTGGTCGCCCGGCCCGGCGGCGCCATGACCGGCCTGGGCCTCGTCTTCGCGCTGGCCGCGGCGCTGTGCTACAGCATCTATCAGATCCAGACGCGGCAGCTGTCGACGAGCGAGAACACCTTCACCATGCTCTTCTACACCGCGCTCACCGGCACCGTGGTCCTGACCCTGGCGCTGCCCTGGTTCTGGCGCGGGCCCTGGCCCAGCCCGGTGCAGGCGCTGCAGATCGCCTCGCTCGGCGTCTATGGCGGCACCGGGCACTACCTCTTGACCCGCGCCTTCCGCCACGCGCCCGCCTCGACGCTCTCGCCGATGATGTACGCCCAGCTGATCTGGGCGACCCTGCTCGGCTGGCTGGTCTTCGGCCAACTGCCCGACGGCGTGTCGATGTTCGGCATGGCGGTGATCGCCGGCAGCGGTCTGGCCATCGCGCTGATCGAAAGAGCCATCCCCCCGCCCCCTTCCCGGGGAAGGGGGTGACGGTGGTTCGTCCCTGCGGGACTCCTTGGCCCACACTGCCCCGCCTTGGGACGGCCCGGCGCCGGGGCTATGCCATCCCCCCGCCCCCTTTCCAGGGCCGGCTTTGCACAGCCGGCCCGCTGCGGCGGCGCGGAGCAGTGCTCCGCGAATTCCCGCCTACGCCCAAGGAAGGGGGTGACGGTGGTTCGTCCCTGCGGGACTCCTTGGCCCACGCTGCCCCGCCTTGGGGAACCCGGCGCCGGGGCTTTCGGGAAAATGCAAGCGCCCGGCCGGTGCTAGAATCGAACGGAAATTTCAGGGAGCATAGATGAACATGAAACTGGCGCTAGCCGCCGAGATCGAGCGCAACGTCGCTTGTGCGCTGATCGAGGATATCGGCGGCGGCGACCTGACCGCGCTGCTCACGCCCGGCGGCCATGTCAGCCGCGGCCTGGTGGTCAGCCGCGAAACGGCGGTGCTGTGCGGCACCGCCTGGTTCGACGCCTGCTTCCTGCGCCTCGATCCAAACGCCCGGATAGCCTGGCAGGCCAGGGACGGCGAGCGCATCGCGCCCGGCCAGACGCTGTGCGAAATCGCCGCCGAGACGCGCGCGCTGCTCACCGCCGAGCGCGCCGCGCTGAATTTTCTCCAATTGCTCTCGGGCACCGCCACCGCCACGCGCCGCTTCGTCGATGCCGTGGCCGGCACCGGCGCCAAGATCATCGACACCCGCAAGACCCTGCCCGGCCTGCGCCTGGCGCAGAAGTACGCGGTACGCGCCGGCGGCGGCACCAACCATCGCCTGGGGCTCTACGACGGTATCCTGATCAAGGAGAATCACATCCTCGCCGCCGGCGGCATCGCCGCGGCACTGGAACGTGCGCGGCAACTGGCGCATCCGGGCGTGTTCATCCAGGTCGAGGTGGAAACCCTGGCCCAGCTCGAAGAGGCGTTGTCCTGCGGCGCCGAGATGATCCTGCTCGACAACATGGCGCTGGAGACGATGCGCGAGGCGGTGACGATCACCGATGGGCGCGCCTCGCTGGAAGCCTCGGGCGGCGTCGATATCACGCGGGTACGCGCCATCGCAGAGACCGGCGTCGATCGCATCTCGATCGGCAGCCTGACCAAGGACGTGCGCGCGACCGATCTGTCGCTGCGCCACGTGGAAAGATAAAGGCGGCGCTGCGGGTCGGGCATGTCGGCCTGAAGGCCGACCTACGACCATAGCCAAGAGTCGTTGTCGTAGCTGGGCTGCGGGTCGGGCTTTCGACGGGGACACCCGAACGGGTGTAGCCCGACGGTTGAAAATCAGACGGGTTTGCGCGCCACCAGGTCGATCAGCGCCGAGCGGCCCCAGTGTCCGCGGTGCCCGCCCGAGCCTTCCTCCAGTTGGTCCTCGTGCTCGCGCAGTTCGAGGATCTCCTGATCGGCGAAGGCCTCGGAGAGCATCGCCTCGGTGTACAGATTCTCCAGCGTCGAGGGACCGCCGGTGCGGTATTCGAGCTGCTTCGGGGTATAGCCGTGCAAGAGCAGCAGGCCGCCCGGCTTCAGGGCGCGCGTCATCAATCCGAACAGGACGGGCCGCTCGGCGGGCGAGGCGAACTGGATGAAGATCGCGGCGACCACGTCATACCTGGCCTCGGGCCAGGCCCACTCCAGGACGTTGGCCTGGACGAAATCGACTTCGACTTGCCGCTCGGCCGCCAGCCGTCGCGCCTTGTGCAGCGCCACCGGCGACAGTTCCAGCGCGGTGACGGCGAGTCCCTCCTCGGCCAGCCAGACGCTGTTGCGGCCCTCGCCGTCGGCCACCGACAGCGCGCTCATGCCCGGCTTGAGACGTGCGGCCTGGCGCGCCAGGAACTTGTTCGGCGCCGTGCCGAACAGGTAGTCTTCGCCGGCCGCGGCGTAGCGGCCGCTCCAGTGCTGCTCTGCATCCTTATGGCTCATCGCGGTGCTCCCTGATGTAGTTCTTGATCGCCTCGGCGTCGGGCGCCATCACCTCGAAACGCTGCGGCAGATCCTCGATGCCCGCAAAGCCGGCGGGGCGCTCGGGCTCCCGCCCCAGCGCTTCGCGGATGGTCTCCTCGAACTTGATCGGCAGGGCCGTCTCCAGGCAGACCAGCGGCACGCCCGGTTCGCGCAGTTGCAGACCGACCTTGAGGCCGTCTGCGGTATGGGTGTCCACCATCACGCCGTAGCGCTCCCAGACGCTGCGGATGGTCGCCAGGCGGTCGGCGTGATTGCTGCTGCCGGAGACGAAGCCGTAATCCTTGATGCGGGAGAAGTGCGGGCTGCCCGACAGGTCGAACGCCGAGCCAGTCTCGACGCGTTGCCACAGTGCGCGCACCGTGGCGGCGTCTCGTCCGACCAGGTCGAAGACGAAGCGCTCGAAGTTCGAGGCCTTGGAGATGTCCATCGACGGGCTGCTGGTCGATCGCGTCTCGGCGGGGCCGCGCGGACGATAGACGCCGGTCCTGAAGAACTCGTCCAAGACGTCGTTCTCGTTGGTGGCGAGGATCAGCTGCCGGATCGGCAGGCCCATCATGCGCGCGATATGGCCGGCGCAGATGTTGCCGAAGTTGCCCGAGGGCACGCTGAAGCTGACCTGCTCGTCGTTCGATCGCGTGGCCGCGAAATAGCCCTTGAAGTAATAGACGATCTGCGCCGCGACGCGCGCCCAGTTGATCGAATTGACCGTGCCGATCTTGTACTCGGCCTTGAAGGCGTGGTCGTTGCTGACGGACTTGACGATGTCCTGGCAGTCGTCGAAGACGCCGGTGACCGCGATGTTGTGGATGTTCGGATCGGCCAGAGAAAACATCTGCGCGGTCTGGAAGCGGCTCATCTTGCCGGCGGGCGAGAGCATGAAGACGCGGATGCCGCGCTTGCCGCGCATCGCGTACTCGGCCGAGGAGCCGGTGTCGCCGGAGGTGGCGCCGAGGATGTTCAGCTCCTGCCCGGTCTTGGCCAGCGCGTACTCGAACAGGTTGCCGAGCAACTGCATCGCCATGTCCTTGAAGGCGAGCGTCGGGCCGTTGGACAGCTCGAGGATCGCGAGTCCCGGTTCCAGCCAGCGCAGCGGCGTGATCTGCCCCGGGTCGTCGCCGGCACGCGCGTTCCTGTAGATCTCCGGCGTATAGGTCCGGGCGATCAGGGATTCGAGATCGGCGGCGGGAATGTCGCTGGCGAACTTCTCCAGCACCTTGAAGGCCAGTTCGGGATAGGGCAGGTCGCGCCAGGCATCGAGCTCGGCACGGGTGAGCTGGGGATAGTGCTCGGGCAGGTAGAGGCCGCCGTCGGGTGCCAGGCCGGCCAGCAGGATGTCGGTGAAGGATTGGGCGGGCGAGTTGCCGCGGGTCGAGAGATAGCGCATCAGCGGTCCAGTTCTTCCAGGCGCAGGCGGATCACGCGAGATTTGACCACCGCCAAGGCCTCGATCAGGGCGATGGCGGCGTCGATATGCTTCTCCCGGGTGCGGTGGGTGAGCATGATGATGTCGGTCTGAGCCTCGCCTTCGACCGGCTCTCTCTGGATCATCGCCTCGATCGAGATCTGCCGGTCGGCCAGGATGCGGGTGATGTCGGCGAGCACGCCCGGCTGATCGGACACCGCCAGGCGCAGGTAGTAGCGGGTCTCGACCTCGGCCATCGGCAGGATCGTCGTATCCATCACCGCGTCGGGCTGGAAGGCCAGGTGCGGCACGCGCTGCTCGGGGTCGGCGGTGTGCATGCGGGTGACGTCGACCAGGTCGGCGATCACCGCCGAGGCCGTCGGCTCGGCGCCGGCGCCCTTGCCGTAGTACAGCGTGGCGCCGACGGCGTCGCCCTGGACCAGCACGGCGTTCATCGCGCCCTCGACGTTGGCGATCAGCCGCCGGCTCGGGATCAGGGTCGGATGCACGCGCAGCTCGATGGCCTCGGTGATCCCGTCAGCGCCATTCGCCGACACGCGCTTGGTGATGCCCAGCAGCTTGATGCGGTAGCCCAACTGTTCGGCGTACTTGATATCGACGGCGTCGAGCTTGGCGATGCCCTCGACATGGACCTTGTCGAACTGCATCGGGATGCCGAAGGCGATCGCCGCCATGATGGTGAGCTTGTGCGCGGCATCGACGCCCGCGATGTCGAAGCTCGGATCGGCCTCGGCGTAACCCAGGCGCTGCGCCTCCTTCAACACGACGTCGAAGGGCAGTCCCTTGTCGCGCATCTCGGAGAGGATGAAGTTGGTGGTGCCGTTGATGATCCCGGCGATCCACTGGATGCGGTTGGCGGACAGGCCCTCGCGCAGCGCCTTGATGATCGGGATGCCGCCGGCCACCGCCGCCTCGAAGGCCACCATCACGCCGGCCCGCTGCGCGGCGGCGAAGATCTCGTTGCCGTGGATGGCGAGCAGCGCCTTGTTGGCGGTGACCACGTGCTTGCCGTTGTTGATCGCCGCGAGCACCAGCTCCCGGGCGACGCCGCAGCCGCCGATCAGTTCGACGACGATGTCGATCTCGGGATCGCTCACCACCGAAAAAGCGTCGGCGGTGAGCCGCGCCTTGCCCTGGGTGATCCGCTGCGCGAGCGCCAAATCCCGGTCGGCGACCGCGCCGATGCGGATCTGACGGCCGGCGCGGCGGGTGATCTCGCTCTCGTTGCGGGCCAGGACCTTGAAGGTGCCGCCGCCGACGGTGCCGATACCGAGGAGCCCTACGTTGATGGGTTTCATTGGCTTACCATGGATTGTGGCGCAGCGCGCCCGGAGGCGGCGCTGCGATCGGGTTTCAGGTGCCGTGCCGCTTCCGGTAGTGTTCGAGGAAGCGCGCGACGCGGCCGATGGCTTCGGTGAGGTCGTCGGCGTTGGGCAGGAAGACCACGCGGAAGTGGTCCGGCCGGGGCCAGTTGAAGCCGGTCCCCTGCACCAGCAGCACCCGCTCCTCCTCCAGCAGGTCGAGGATGAACTGCTGGTCGTCGTCGATCGGATAGATCTTCGGGTCCAGGCGCGGGAACAGGTACATCGCCGCCTGCGGCTTGACGCAGGAGACGCCGGGAATGTCGTTCAGCAGCCGCCAGGCCAGCTCGCGCTGGCGCCCCAGCCGGCCGGTCGGCGCGACCAGGTCGTTGATGCTCTGATAGCCGCCCAGCGCGGTCTGGATGCCGAACTGCGCCGGCACGTTGGCGCACAGGCGCATCGAGGCGAGCATGTTCAAGCCCTCGATGTAGTCCTGGGCGTGGCGCTTCTCGCCCGAGACGATCAGCCAGCCGGCGCGGAAGCCCGGCGCCCGGTAGTTCTTCGACAGGCCGTTGAAGGTGATGCACAGCACGTCTTCGGCCAGCGAGGCGATCGAGGTGTGGCTCGCACCGTCGTAGAGCACCTTGTCGTAGATCTCGTCGGCGTAGATGATCAGCTGATGGACGCGGGCGATCTCGACGATCTCGCGCAGCAGTTCGACCGGATAGAGCGCGCCGGTCGGATTGTTCGGATTGATGATGACGATGGCGCGCGTGGTCGGGCCGATCTTGGCGCGGATGTCGTCGAGATCGGGCAGCCAGCCCGCGCCCTCGTCGCACAGGTAGTGGCGCGCGGTGCCGCCCGAGAGCGAGACCGCCGCGGTCCACAGCGGATAGTCCGGGGTCGGCACCAGCACCTCGTCGCCGGCGTCCAACAGCGCGTTCATCGCCATCACGATCAGCTCGGAGACGCCGTTGCCGATATAGATGTCCTCGACCTGGACGCCGGCGATTTTCTTCTCCTGCGTGTAGTGCATGATCGCCTTGCGCGCCGCGAACAGGCCCTTGGAGTCGGCGTAGCCCGAAGCTGCGGGCAGATTGTGGATCATGTCCTGGACGATTTCCTCCGGCGCTTCGAAGCCGAAGGGCGCGGTATTGCCGATGTTGAGCTTGATGATGCGGTGGCCGTCCTCCTCCATCGCCTTGGCGCGGGCGAGCACCGGGCCGCGGATGTCGTAGCAGACGTTGGCGAGCTTGGCCGATTTGAGTACGGGTTGCATGAGACGGTTCACCACTGAGACGGGCCTGACCCGGCAGCGGCACGCGGCGCTGCGAGGGCGAGCCCAAAAAGATATAATCTTACCGAACCCGGCAACATGCCGCAAACCGCCGCAACCCATCCGGAACCTCCCCCGCCGCGCTGCATGAAACTACAAGCCAACCGACCGATCGGCCTGAATGTCGTCACCGCCCACGGCGAGGGCTATTTCTCGGTCAATGGCGAAGCTCACCGTCAGAGCCTGCTGGTGATGCCGCAGCGCCTGGAGATCGGCTGGACCGCGGGCGGCTTCGAGGCCCTGATCGAGGCCGACTTCCAGCGTCTGGCGCAACTCAACTGCGAGGTGCTGATCCTCGGCACCGGCAGCCGCCAGCGTTTTCCCGAGCCCGCCCTGCTCGCCCCGATGATGGCGGCGAGGATAGGCGTCGAGGTGATGGACAGCGCCGCCGCGGCCCGCACCTACAACATACTCGCGGCGGAGGGGCGCAATGTCGCCGCGCTGCTGCTCATCGACCGCCTATGAAGTCCACGGAACAAGCGCTCTCGGCGCGTACGCTGCTGTTGCTCCTGACCTTGTTCTCGGTGCTGTGGCTGGGCACGATCGGTTACCGCAAGCTGATCATGCCCGACGAGGGCCGCTATGCCGAGATCCCGCGCGAAATGGTGGCCAGCGGCGACTGGCTGACGCCCCGCCTGGACGGCCTCAAGTATTTCGAGAAGCCGGCGCTGCAGTACTGGGCCACCGCCGCGGCGTTCACCCTGTTCGGCGAACACCAATGGACGGCGCGGCTGTGGAGCGCGCTCACCGGCCTCCTGGGCATCCTCGCCACCTGGTTCACGGCGCGCCGCCTGTGGGGCGGGGGCGCCGCCCTGGGTGGGGCCGGCGTGCTCGCCGGCAGCCTGCTCTACGGGCTGATCGGCCACGTCAATACCCTGGACATGGGCGTCTCCTTCTTCCTCTCGGCGGCGGTGTTCGCCTTCGTCCTGGCGCAGCACGACGACGCCAGCCCGCGCGAGAACCGCAACTACATGCTCGCCGCCTGGCTCGCGGCGGCGCTGGCCATGTTGAGCAAGGGCCTGATCGGCCTGGTGCTGCCGGGCACCGCCCTGATCGTTTATTCGCTCTGGCAGCGCGACTTTTCCTCCTGGCGCAGACTGCATCTCGTTCCCGGTCTGGCGCTGTTTGCCGCCGTGGCCGCGCCCTGGTTCGTCGCCGTCTCCATCGCCAATCCGGGGTTCGCGCAATTCTTCTTCATCCACGAGCATTTCCAGCGCTTCCTCACCAAGGAAGCCGGCCGCTACCAGCCGATCTGGTATTTCCTGCCCATCCTCATCGTCGGCATGGCGCCCTGGCTGATCGCGCTGTTCTCGGCGCCCTGGTCCGCGGCGCGGCGCGAGCCCTTGCAGCGCTTCCAGCCGCTGCGCTTCCTGCTGGTCTGGATCGTGGTGGTGTTCTGCTTCTTCTCGGTGTCCGACTCCAAGCTCGCCTCCTACATCCTGCCGCTGTTCCCGGCGCTGGCGGCCTTGATCGGCTGGCACCTCGAGCAGCTGGCAGGACGCGATCCGCGCGCCCTGCGCCGGCACGCCTGGCCACCGATCCTGCTGGCGCTGGCCTGCCTCGCGCTCTCGCCGCTGGCGGTGCGTCTGGCCAGCCCGGAGGTGCCGGCACCGCTCTACGCCGCCTACGTGCCCTGGCTGCTGGCCGCCTCGGCCTCCTTGCTCGCGGGCGCGCTGGCCGGCTTCGTTTTCGCCGGGCGGGCGCGGCCTCGCGCCGCCCTGCTCTGTCTGGCAGCGGGCGGATTGCTGTTCTCCCAATTGATCCTGCTCGGCCACAACAGCCTGGCGCCGGCGAACTCTGCCTACGCCATCGTCCAGAAGATCCGCGGCCAGGTCCCGCCCGACGTCCCCTTCTACAGCGTCGAGACCTACGACCAGACGCTGCCCTACTACCTCGCGCGCACCGTGACATTGGTCGGCTACCAGGGTGAGCTCGCTTTCGGCATCGCCCAGGAGCCGCAGAAATTCATCCCCGACCTGGCGCGCTTCGCCGCGCTCTGGCGCGCCCAGTCCGCCGCCTGGGCGCTGATGCCGCCAGCGCTCTACCAACGGCTCCTCGCCCAGGGGCTGCCGATGCAGGTCGTCGCCCGGGACAGCCGCCGCGTCATCGTGAAGAAACC